>JBDSLN010000147.1:0-3184 GCA_039916365.1 Vicinamibacteria bacterium | reverse complement strand
AGAGAACGAGGGAGCGACTCCGCCAGAAGTCCAGCCCTGAAGGATCCGAAGCCGCCGCTCCATCATTCGCGCTCGTAACGTTGAAGCGAACGTCGCGAACGCTGCGGCTACTTCGCTCCGTTGCGCTGCAGTCTCGCCAACAGCACGGCGATTCGCTTCGTCATGGACGGAAGGGTCCGCAGATCGGCGATTTCGTCGACGGTGTGGCCGCCGCTGCCCATCAGTCCGACGCCATCGAGAATCATCTTCGCCTGCTGGGCGATGAAGGACACGTCTGCGGCGCCCGCCTTGTCCGGGTCCACTGCGACCACCGGCCCGGCGCCGACGTCGAGGCTCGCCTGGTTGTAAAGCGCCAGCAGGCGTTCATTGCCCGCTTTGGGAGCAAGGGCCGGGTACCCGTCGTCGAACTTCAGCGTGGCCGAGGTCTGCGGCAACGACGCCGCGACGATGTCCTGCATGCTCTTCTTCGCGGCCTCGAACTGATCGGGAGACAGGGCGCGTACATCACCCGTCACCACCGTGTACTCGGCGATGACATTGCTCTTGCCGAATGCAGTGCCTCGGGACGCTGGGCCGTCGTACTCCACCGAGGTTCCGCCGGCAATCACGCCTGGATTAAAGGTCAGGTGCGGCTGGCCTGCGAGATTCTCGCGAAACGCATTGAGGATTCGAGACGCTTCCAAGATCGCGCCGTAGCCGTTCTCGGCGTTGAAGATCTGCGACGAGTGAGCAGGTTTTCCTTTCACCCGAAGTTCCCAGTTCGTCGTCCCGCGACGCGCGATGACCGCGGTGGCCGGATTTCCATCGCCGTCCTCGAAACCGATCGCGACCTCGGCGCCCTGACCAGCCTTCACCAAAGCGGCGCGAGACAAGTCAAGAGGACGCCCGCCGGATTCCTCATCGCCCGTCATCACCACAACCAGATTCATCGCCTTGAGAAGACCCACCGACTGCAGCGCCTTGAGCGCCTGAATCATGACGACGTTGCCGCCCTTCATGTCCGTGACGCCGGGACCCTTGGCCGCGGCCGGGCTGATGCGCTCGAACTTCTGAAAAGGACTGTGCGGCTCAAACACGGTGTCGAGATGTCCGATGAGGAGAATGCGCGGACCACTTCCCGGATGCTCGGCCACCAGATGACCAGCGCGCTCGAACGAAGCGCCATCGACCCATTCCGTCTTAAACCCAAGCGCGTCCAGCTCCGCGCGGAAAGCGACACCAACTTCGCGAACGCCGGCAAGATTCATCGTGCCGCTGTTGATGTTCACCACCCGCTCGAGCAGCGCCAGAGCGCGGTCGTTGTCTTTGTCGACAAACGCGGTGAGGGCTCGTTCGTCGGCAGTGAGTGTGCCAGCCTGCGGCGACGCTAGGGCGAGGGCGAGAATCAGAAGAGGCATCGGGGTCATAGCGCTGATCCTACCCGCGCGACCACGCGATTGGGCCAGAACCTCCTGGTGTTGACGTCACCCACGCCGGCAACCACGCCAACCCTTCGGATAGCATCCGTCGATGCCACCGGAGGACGAAGAGCGAAGCGTGAGCGACGATGCCGGGATGCCGACTCTCGCCGCGAGCGATGCGGCTCAATCACCGGCGCCATCGCCCCAGGGCGCGCCTTCGATTCCTCACTACGATGTCGTGGCGTTCGTCGGTCAGGGCGGCATGGGCCGAGTCTTCAAAGCCATCGACCGACGCCTGCAACGCACGGTCGCCCTGAAAATCATGCGGGGCGACGACCGTGTTCTCACCGAACGATTTCTGAGGGAGGCGCGCGCGCAGGCCCGCATCGAACACGAACATGTCTGCAAGGTGTACGAAACCGGTGAAGCGGAAGGCCAGCCGTTCATCGCCATGCAGTTCCTGAGCGGGCGGTCTCTCTTTCAGGCAGCACGAGGTCTGACCCGCGATCAGCGCGTGCTGGCGGTGCGCGACGCCGCCGATGCCTTGCAGGCGGCCCATCGCCTGGGCATCGTGCACCGGGATCTGAAGCCCGCAAACATCATGGTGGAGGTCACGGACGAGGGAGAGGTCCGCACGTGGATCGTCGACTTCGGCCTGGCGCGCGACGTGAACTCGGCGGGTGAGGGCGAAGACCTCACTCTCGAAGGTATGACGGTCGGCACGCCCGCCTACATGTCTCCCGAGCAGGCTCGGGGCGGTGGTCCGGCCGTCGACCGGAGGAGCGACATCTACAGCCTTGGGGCCACCCTGTACGCGGCTCTCGCGGGCCGCTCTCCCTTCACGGGCGAGGCGGGGCTCGAAGTCTTGCGCAAAGTGGTCGATGACGATCCGGAATCCCTCTCCGCTGTGGAGCCTGGGACACCGCGCGACCTCGTCACCATCGTCTCCAAGTGTATGGAGAAGGATCCGGCGGCCCGGTACCAGTCGGCGCGGGACCTTTGCGACGATCTGACGCGCTTCCTTGAGGGCGAGCCCATCCGGGCGCGGAGCGCTTCTCTGGCGTATCGGCTTCTCAAGAAGGCACGCAAGCATCGACTGATCGTCGCGACGATCGGTATCGCAGCAGTTGCCCTCGCGGTCGTGGGAGGGCTGGCGGTGCGCACGCAGTTTCTGGCCGCCGAACGCGCGCGCGTGGCGCGTCAGCTGGGTCAGGAAACCGAGCGTCTCGAGTGGCTCCTTCGCGCGGCCAGCCTGACGCCACTCCACGACATCCGGCCGGAACGCGCTCTCGTGACCACGGCTTTGGGTCAACTCGAGACGCGACACCAGTCTCCATACGACGCGCGCACAAGAGGCCCCGTGGCAGTGGCTCTCGGCCGCGGTTACCTGGCGCTCGGCAACCTGCGTCGCGCGCGGATACTGCTGGAGCAGGCTTGGGCCGACGACGAACACGGAGCCGATGTCGCATTCGCGCTGGGCTCGACGCTCTCCTCTTTGTATGTCGAAGAGTCGCGAGACGCGGAGCGCCTGGGGGATGAGACCGTCCGCGCGGCGCGACGATTAGAGCTCCGCGCGCTCTACCACGAGCCGGCACTCGGCTACCTCAAGCTCGGCCGCACCGCAAGCGGGGTTGCGCCCGAGCGCGTTGAGGCGCTCATCGCCGCGAACGAGGGTCGCGAGGCCGAAGCCAGACGTCTTGCCAAGGAGGCAATCGTGAACGCTCCGTGGCTTTACGAGGCGGTGGTCCTGCAAGGAGACATGGCGCTCGACGCCGGGCGACGTC
>JBDSLN010000146.1:0-2514 GCA_039916365.1 Vicinamibacteria bacterium | reverse complement strand
CGAGGGTGGCGCCGCGTTCGCCACCGAGATCACCGTAAAACCGGCGGCGAGGATCAGATGCATCACAAAGGCCGCTCCCGAAGCACGTGCGATTCGTATTGAATTCGAGGCGTGAAACCCAGCGCCTCGTACAACGCGATGGCGCCGAAGTTGGAGGAGGTGACGGACAGGGTCGCCAGGGTGGTGGTCTTCTGATCGAAGACGCTGTTCAGCGCCTCGACCAGACAGACGCGCGCTAGCCCACGCCGACGGTACTTGGGGGCGGTTGCGACTTCGCTGATGTGGGCCACCCCATTGAGAGGCCAGGTCACCAGGCATGCGGAGACTGTGCCGCCCTCCGCCTCGCACCTGCGTGAACTGAACGGATCGAAGGGGCCGCAGACGTCATCCAGGGTGATCTGCCGCAGGATTTTCTCGCACGATTCCAAAGTGTCGAAGCTGGACGACGCGTCGCGGGGTCGGGTGTCGAAGTGGGAATCGAAGATCAGGCGGGCCACACCGCGTAGATCGGCGCGGTGGACCGCCTTTGTCTGATGGTCCTTCGCCGGCCGATGTCGATCCGGTCGCCAGGCGCTGCGTTCGATGATCATGTAAGAGCGGGCGGCTGATTCGAAGCCGAAGTCAACAAAGGGCGCGCGCAGGGCGGGCGCTGACGAAAACAGAGTCTGGCAGTCGATGATGTCCAGCCTCTGTGACGTCAGTTGGTCCAGGATCTTTCGAACGAGCATGTCTTCGAGCCCGGAAGAACGCACGCGCTCCGAAGAGAAGGTCGACCCCACGATGCCGTGATTTCCGTCGACCGCGCAGGTGGCGTAGGCGCACGCACCCGACGCATCCATGGCGACCAGGCCATTCAGCGTCCCTTCGGACAGCGCCGCCTCGAGGCGCCGACGCGTCGGCTCAAAGCTCCACCGCAGCCGGTTGGTCCACTGATGCGTCTCCTCGTCGAACAGACGTTGGAGAAAGGCGGGCGGGACGCTCCCGATGGGTTGGACGTTCACATCGGTCATCGGACGTCCGATCTTATGGGGAAAGGGCCGGCTCGCGATGCGACCCTTCCACTTTCAGCGCGCGCGAGGCCTATACTCCAAGGTCCGGTGGACCTCCTCTCCGAATCCCGCAAACGTGCGTTGGAAAAGGGATTGGTGTGTGAAGATCCGCGTGAAGTCTCTCCTGAGTTCGCGCGCGCGGTCGAGGGACTGACGGAGAAGATCCAGGACCCTATCGATCGCCTTCGTTTTCTTCGCGATTCGGTCAAGGCGATTCACCAGATCGAAGATCAGCTTCCGAAGGTTCCCGCGGCCGCGCGGTCGCTTGTCTACAAATACATCGGATGGCGCGGTCTCACCATGCTCACGGGAGACAAGGCGCAAAGCGTGCGCTGCATCGCGCGTAGAAAGATCGCCGCGCTGCAGCTCGGCATCGTCGCGGTGGGTGCGAGCCTTCTTCTCGGCGCGTCCTACGGGACCCTCCGCTTGGCCACCAGCATGACGAAGACGATGCCCGCGGTGGAGGCGCGCGTGGCTCCTTCCCTCGAAATTCCGCTGGTCACTGTGCCTCAGCCGGCCCCGATGATCGTGCCGGTCATCGCCAGGGAACACGATTCCCCGCAAGTTCAGACCCAGCATCCACACTCGATCTGGATGGTGGAGCACGACAAGGATCACGAGCTCTACAGTAACGGCCTGCGCATCGACACGACCCAGCGCGTTAAGGGAAGCAAGCGAACGTACGCGCCGATTGAAGAAGCCACGGGCCGCCTGCTTCCTCAGGCGAGCGATCCTATCGGCATCGTGTTCCATACGACCGAGAGCGACATCCTTTCCCTCGAACCGGAAAACAACGCGTCGCTGCTGCGCAACTCCAAGAATCTGGTTGCCTTCATCAAGCGCCACGAGTTCTATCACTACCTCATCGACCGCTTCGGGCGCGTCTATCAGATCCTGAACGACGACTCGCGTGCGAACCACGCGGGCTTCGCGGTGTGGGCAAACGCGGGAAAGGTCTACATGAACCTTAACCACGCGTTCTTCGGGGTCTCCTTCGAGTCACGCTTTGCGCCCGAGGGTCCTCTGCCGCTGACCGAAGCGCAACTCCAGTCAGGGCGTCTGCTGACCGAGCGTCTTCTTCAGGCCTACGACATCGATCCCAGACTCTGCGTCGGTCATGGCATGGTGAGCATCAACCCCAAGACGCGGAAGATCGGCCACCACGTCGACTGGGCGAAGAATTTCCCTTTCAAGACCTTCGGCCTGCCCAACGCCTACGATGTGGAGCCTGCCAGTGTCCGGCTGTTTGGGTTCGGCTATGATGCCGACCTCGCCAAGGCGATCGGCGCGCCGTGGCCGGGGGTCGTTAAAGCGGAAGCGGAACTGGAGCGGGACGCGATGAAGTCGGGGCAATCGACCTCGGATTTGCGTCTTTCTCTGCTGAAGCGTTTCGATCTCTGGTTTGAGGAACAAAGTCAGGCCGGTAAGAGTACGACGAGCTCACTAATCACAGCCCCTGCCATTG
>JBDSLN010000145.1:0-5635 GCA_039916365.1 Vicinamibacteria bacterium | reverse complement strand
GAGTTCCTTCAGGGACTGCGGAAGATCTGCACCGAGAAGGGCGCGCTGATGATCGTCGACGAGATCCAATGCGGCTTCGGGCGCACCGGAAAGATGTTCGCGTATCAGCACGCCGACATTATTCCCGACATCCTGACCGTGGCGAAGCCTTTGGGCGGTGGCTTGCCGATGGGTGCGGCGATCCTTCACGAACAGTTCGTGCCGAAGATCCACGTTGGAGATCACGGCTCGACCTTCGGCGGCAATCCCGTATGCGCCGCCGCGTCTCACGCCGTGCTCGATCGCCTGACCGCGCCCGGCTTCGTCGAATCGATCGCGAAGAAGGGCGAGCAGCTGACCAAGGGTCTGAAGAAGATCGCGCGGAAGCACAAGTCGCAGGTTGTCGATGTGCGCGGTCTCGGTCTCATGCAGGGCGTGGAGTTCAAGAGCGACGCGTCCGCCGTGGTCAAGGGTCTGCGCGAAAAGGGCATCCTCACCATCAAAGCGGGCGAGAAGGTTCTTCGCCTCCTTCCGCCCCTCGTGATCAAGCCCGCGGAAATCCGCGAGTTCCTCGCCGCACTCGACACTGTTGTCGGCGAACTTCCCGCCGCGTAGTTTCTGGAGAATCAAACGTCATGAGTTCGGGAGTTACGGCAGCGCGAGGATTTCGCGCGGCCGCCGTTGAAGCAGGTATCAAAACCGGGCGAACGGATTTCGCTGTGCTTGTTTCTGACCGTCCCTGCGTCACCGCTGGCGTTTTCACCACAAACCTCGCGAAAGCGGCACCGGTTCTGGTTTCCGCCGAGCACCTTCGTGGCGGCAGCGCGCGCGCGGTGATCATCAACGCCGGCTGCGCAAACGCCGCCACCGGCGCTCAAGGCATGGCCGACGCTCGTGAAAGCGTGGCCCTCACCGCTGAGTCTCTCGGTTGCGCGGTGACGGAAGTTCTGGTGGCTTCGACCGGTGTGATCGGCGTCAACCTGCCCATGGACAAGATTCGTTCCGCGATTCCGAAGGCGGTCGCCGGTCTCTCCAGCGAAGGCGGTGCCATGGCGGCGAAGGCCATCATGACCACCGACACCAAGCCGAAGGAGTCGTCGCGTGTCGTTGATATCGGCGGCGTCAGAATCACGGTCGGCGGCATGGCGAAGGGCGCCGGCATGATCGCGCCATCGCTCGGACCGCTTCACGCGACCATGCTGGCCTTCTTCACCACCGACGCCGCCTTTGACCGACCCACCCTCGATGCCGTGCTCATGGACGCCGTCGGTCCGACGTTCAATCGCATCACCATCGACTCGGACACCTCCACCAACGACACGGCGATCGTTTTCGCGAACGGCGCCTCGGGCGCGCCCGCGATCACCATGCGTGGGCCCGCCTACGAAGCCTTTGTCGCGGCCTTCCGCGAAGTCTGCCGCGATCTGGCGTTGATGATGATCCGTGATGGCGAAGGCGTTCAGCGCATCGCGGAAGTGGTGGTCAAGGGTGCTCGCTCCAGTGAAGACGCGCTGCGCATCGGCCGTGTCATCGCAGACTCGCCGCTCGTCAAGACTGCACTTCATGGGGGCGACCCGAACTGGGGACGTATCATCGCCGCCGCGGGCCGAGCTGGAATCGACTTCGACATCAACAAAGTCGACATCCACATCGGCGACGTCTTTGTCTGCGAAGGCGGAGCGGCGCGGACCTACGACGAAGCGCTCGCGCACGAGGCCATGCTCGCCGATCCAGGCAAGCTCACGGTGGATCTGCACGCGGGCGATGTGTCCGAATCGATGTGGATGTGCGACCTGACGAAGTCCTACGTAGACATCAACGCTCACTACAGAACGTAAGCTCTCTCGGGATGACCAAACTGTGGGGTGGGAACTACGACGCCGAGCCAGATCGCCTCTTCTGGGAATTCAACCGTTCGTTTCCGTTTGATCGGCGGCTAATCCGCGAAGAGATCGCGGCCTCGCGGGCTTACGCTCTGGCGCTTGGGAAGTGTCGCGCGATCCCCGAGAAGGACGCGGCGAAACTGGATCGGGGTCTTGCCAGGGTTCTCGCGAAGTACGAAGCCGATCCAAGCTACGCCGCCATCGATGTCGAGGACGTTCATTCCTTCGTAGAGACCCGGCTCGAGGACGAGATCGGACCGCTCGCCGGACAGGGACATCTCGGCCGCAGCCGAAACGAGCAGTCGGTCACGGCCCTGCGTCTGTACATCCGCCGCGCTATCGACGACGTGCGTACGCAGCTTCAGGATCTGGTCCGTGCGCTGACGACACGCGGCCTGGAAGGCGCGGCCTTTCCTATGCCCGGCTACACCCATACGCGCGAGGCAGAGCCCATCACCTTCGGCCACTGGGCGGGAGCTCATGCCTGGGCCCTGGTGCGTGACTTCGAGCGACTCGGGGACGCGCGGGTTCGCGTGAACGTTCTGCCGCTTGGATCAGGCGCCCTCGCCGGAACCGCGCTGCCGCTTAAGAGAGAAGCTCTGGCGCGTGCTTTAGGATTCGCGGCGGTGTCCGAGAACGCCCTGGACGCGATTTCCGACCGAGACTTCGCGTGCGAGTTTGTCTATGCCTTGGCGCAAGTGCAGGTTCACCTCTCGCGTATCGCCGAGGATCTGATTCACTACTCGTCTTTGCCCTACGGCTTCCTTTCGATGCCCGATGCGTTCACCACGGGTTCGAGCCTGATGCCCCAGAAAAAGAATCCCGATTCGATGGAGCTGGTGCGAGGCAAGGCCGCGCGCACCACGGGTGCTGTCGTTCGCTTACTAGCGCTGACGACCGGCGTGCCCGTCAGCTATCAAAAGGACTTCCAGGAAGACAAGGAAGCCGTGTTCGACGCGCTCGACGCCGTGTTGCCCTCAATCACCGTGACCGCGGGTGTCATCAAAGGGCTCACCCTGAATCGTGCGGTGATGAAGAAGGCCGCATCGGTCGAAGGCATGATGGCCGCGTCTCTCGCGGTCGCGCTTGCTCGCGAAGGAGTGCCTTTCCGCAAGGCACATGGTGTCGTCGGGTCGATGGTCGGTGAAGCGGTGAAGACGAAGACGCCGCTACGCGACGTTGCACGCGCCGCCCTGCAGGCGAAGTATCCGAAAATCGCCGATCGGATCAAGGACTTCTTTGATCCGGCGAAGGCCGTGGCCGCCAAGGCAGCTCGCGGTGGAACCGCGCCCGCAGCGGTCCGGGATTCACTTCGCGCCGCGCGCGGAAGAGTGAAGTAGCAGCAACGCCATGCGTATCAGAGTCGGCACCAGTGGCTTCGCGTACAAGGAGTGGAAGGGCACCTTCTATCCCGAGAAGTTCAAGGACGAAGGCATGCTCGCGTATTACGCCGAGCGCTTCGAGACCGTCGAGATCAACAACACCTTTTATCGAATGCCCAAGCCGGAGCTTCTGGAGAAGTGGGCGAAGGACACGCCGGAGCACTTCATGTTCGTGCTCAAGGCTCCGCAGAAGATCACCCACATCAAGAAGCTCGAAGACTGCGCCAGTGAGGTCGAGTACTTCCTGAAATCGGCCGAAAGTCTTGGCTCCAAGCGTGGACCGATTCTGTTTCAGCTTCCGCCGTGGATGAAGAAGGATCTGGTCAAGCTCGACAACTTTCTGGCGCTGCTGCCTGGAGGCACGCGCGCGGCGTTCGAGTTCCGCCACGCGACCTGGTTCGACGACGAAACCTACGCACTCCTCCAGAAGCGAAACGCGACACTCGCCGCGTCAGAGACGGATGAGAAAACGGGCGAACTGGGACCTCCGGTTCTTGCCACGACGAACTGGGGCTATTTCCGTCTGCGTCGCACCGACTACAAGGAAGCAGATCTAAGGGCCTGGATCGAGCGAATCCGTGAGCAGCCGTGGGACGAAGCCTGGATCTTCTTCAAGCATGAGGACGAAGGAAACGCCGCGGTCCTTGGCTCTTCCCTCAAAGCCCTGCTCTAAGCCCGGCTGCCGCCCGAGCGGCTAGGAGTCTGCGCGGCAGAACGAATCAGACTCCTGTCCACAGGGCGGAACTCCGTATGAAAGGCGTGAGGGGGTTAGCGGCGGACGCCGGCGGCCGAGAACGACACCAGCTTGCGATTCGCTTCGTCCCACAGGCCAAGCGCGCCGCACTGAAGGCTGGTCCACAGCGTGAGGGTGGGAGCCTGCTGAAGACGCGGGCTCGATTCGAAGCACTCCTGCAGCCGATAGTTCGGCACCTTCATCGCCAGATGGTGGATGTGATGGAAGCCGATATTCCCGCTGAACCACTGGAGGATGCTGGGAAGGCGGAAGTAGGAGCTTCCCTCAAAAGCGGCGCGATCAACCGTCCAGGTCGCGTTGCGATCCCAGTAGGTGTCTTCGAACTGATGCTGAACGTAGAACAACCACACACCCGCGGTGCCGGAGATCAGAACGATCGGCATGTGCACCAGCATCACCATCTTGAATCCAATGAGTGCCGACATCACGCCAAACAGAGTCACCAGGCCGAGGTTATTCATAACCACGCTCGTCCATTCCTTCTTGTAGGTGAGGGGAAGGTCGAAGGGGGCGCGGTGCTTCACGACGAACTGGTAGAAGGGGCCGATTCCGAGCATCACAGGAGGCCAACGGTAGAAGCGATATGCCATGCGACGCCACAGAGGAAGGGCGCGGTACTCGTCGACCGTCATGGTGTCGATATCGCCGAAGCCGCGACGGTCAAGGTTGCCGGAGGTCGCGTGGTGGATCGCGTGGGTCTTCCGCCAGTAGCTGTAGGGCATCATCGTGAGAACGCCGATGACGGAGCCGACACGGTCGTTCCATTTATGCGAACTGAAGAAAGACCCATGCCCACAGTCGTGCTGGACGATGAAGAGACGGACCAGGAGGCCGGCCGTGGGGATGGCGATCAAGAGGCTGACCAGGGGATTCCACTGATGCATCACCGAGTAAGCCGTGGACGCCCAACCGAACATGAACAGGGCGAACGTCGACAACACCTGCACCCAGGCCCGCCCGTCCTGAGCTTTCGCGAACGGAGCGATCAGCAGGCGCAGCGAAACCTCAGGCTGGGAGTTTTGGGAAGCGGATTTGGAAGGAAGGACGCCGAGCGCTGAATCAGGCGCGGCCGCGCCAGAGGAACTGTCGAACATGATGCACGCAGTCTAGGGAATTCCGGCCCGACTTCAGTGTCAAAGTTTTGTCATTGTTAGCGCTTGGGTCTGTGGCAGATTCAGCCCGAATCAACGCTTTCGGGCCGCACCCACCAAGGCGGATCCGGCTTTCTCGCAATCGGCAGGGGAAACGTCTCGGTGAGTCACGAAACGCAGGGCTGACTGGCCCATGACGGACACCCGGATGTTTTGTTCGTCGAGTTGCTTGCCGTAACTCTCCGCAAGCGGTTCGTCGAGATACACGAACAGGATATTGGTCTCGGGCTCGACGACCCGAAACCCGGAGATGCCGGAAGCGATCTCAGCGAGACGCCGCGCTTTCTGATGGTCCTCGGCAAGGCGGGGAATCATGCTTTCGACGGCGACGAGCCCGGCGGCCGCGAGGTGTCCGATCTGCCGCATGCCTCCGCCCAACTGCTTGCGAACCCGACGCGCCCGCTCGATGGATTCGCGGTCGGAGCAAAGGAGCGAGCCCACCGGCGCACACAGCCCTTTGGACAATGTGACCATCGCCGAATCCGC
>JBDSLN010000144.1:0-3604 GCA_039916365.1 Vicinamibacteria bacterium | reverse complement strand
TCAAGGCCCTTCACCTGGCTCGCGAGCGCGTGCCCAATCTTGGGCTGGTCCTGGCGCCGCGTCATCCCGACCGCTTCGCGGAGGTTCCGGCTCTGGTCGAAGCCTCCGGCTTTCGTTGCGTCCGCCGCACTGACCTCGAGCCCGGTCAGTGGAAGGTCGGGGATGTCCTGCTCCTCGACACGCTCGGCGAACTCGCCTCGGTCTATTCCCTCGCGACGGTTGCCTTCGTCGGTGGATCTCTGGTGCCTCAAGGCGGCCACAATGTCCTTGAGGTTTCGGCCAGCGGAGTTCCCGTTCTCACCGGGCCCAACGTCCAGAACTTCCAGGAAATCGCCAACGAGTTTTATCGCGAGGGCGCCCTGATTTTCGTGAAGGACGCGACGGAACTGGCGCGCGAGATCGTTTCCTTTGTGACCGACAAAGCGCGGCGCGATGAAGTGGGCGGCAAAGGCCGCGCTCTCATTGAACCGAATCGTGGTGCGCTTGGTCGCACGGTGGACGGATTGTCCGCATTGATTGAGCCGGGAGGCCGTCATTGAGCCATCCAGACCTTGTTGATTGAGGACCATTGCGAGAGGCGCTTTCGGTTCTGGCCCCGTTGGGGTGGCTGTACGGATTTGGGGCCTCGGTCCGTCGTGAGGCCTACGCCCGAGGGTTGTGCCGGCCCGCCCGTCTGTATTCACCGGTCATCAGCGTAGGAGGACTCGCCATGGGAGGGTCGATGAAGACCCCCGCGGTGATCGAACTGGCGCGCATCCTGTCGAACCGCGGCCCGGCCGTGGGCGTCTTGGGACATGGCTATCGCGGATCCGATCCGTTGCCCCGTATCGTGTCCGATGGCGAACGACCGCTTGCAGGTCCCGAGACCGTGGGTGACGAGGCGGTGCTCATCGCTCATGAATTGCCGGGCTGCCCGGTGGTTGTGGGCCGTGACAAAGTGGCCGCGGGCCAGTTGCTCGAACAACGCTTCGGCAAGCGCATCATCATCGTCGACTCCGGCTTTCAGCATCTGCGTCTGTTCCGCGACATCGACATCGTCTGCGTCAGCGAGAAGGATCTCGGGGCCCGCGTGCTCCCCTCCGGCATGCTGAGAGAGACGCCGCGCGCTCTCCGGTCGGCGGCCATGATTTTTACCGACCGCGACTCGGACGGCCCCACGGTCGCGAGATTGCGCGAGCAGCGCCCTGACGACGTCTTCTCGGTGGCGCGCGCCGACTTCGGGTTCTTTCCGATCGAAGGCACGGGCGCTGAAAAAGATTCACCTGCGCGCGCCTTTGTGTTTTGCGGGATCGGCGCGCCGGACCGGTTCATCCAGGACGTAAAAGCTCGCAAAGTTGAGGTGGCCGGGCAACACTTCTTCCGCGACCATCATCTTTTCTCCGAGCAGGAACTGCGTGACGTCGCCGCCTCCGCCGAGAAGCTCGGTGCTTCCGCAGTGGTGACGACCGCGAAGGACGCGGTCCGCATCCAGGCATGGCCAGGAAGTCTTCCCCTTTTGGTGCTGGCCGCGCGTCTCGACATCGAGAATCTGCCGATGGTCCTGAAACGGATCGATCGAATGATCCTGGCCCGAATCAAGGGGGGGACCTCGTGAACCGGCCATGGCGCTTCCTACTCGAATCCTTCGCCCTCGCATCGTTCAAGGTTCTGGCGCGGTTAATTCCTCGCACGCCCTTCATCCACCTGGGCCGGGCGCTCGGAGGACTGGTCGCGACGATCGACCGCAAGCATCTCAACATCGCCAAGGGAAATCTGCGCCAGAGTTTTCCTTCCTGGACTGACGAAGAAGTGGATCGCACTGCGCGTGGCGTCTGGGTCCACTTCGGCGGCGTGATGTTCGATCTGGTCCGCATTCTGGCCAAGGGTGCGGGCGTCGTGGAGCCCCTGGCGACGATTGAAGGTGGCGAACGCGCTCAGCGCGCACATGCCTCGCCTCACGGAGTCGTTCTGATCACTGGACACATCGGCAACTGGGAAACCCACGGCATCGTTCACGCGAAACATTTCGGTTCGATCGGCGTGGTGGCCCGGCCGCTCGACAACCCGACGCTTGATCACGCGATGACGGCCTTGCGTGAGAGTGCCGGGAACGAGGTCATCGACAAGGAGCACGCGATGATCCGGTCGATGCGGCGGCTCAAGGCGGCCCAGGGGGTCGCGTTCGTGGTCGACCAGAACGTTCAGGAGAAGGAAGGCATCTACGTCAATTTCTTCGGTCGTCCCGCCTGCACCACGCCCTTCGCGGCGAAGCTCGCGATCAAGACTGGTGCCCTGGTTCTGCCCTGCCGTGCCGTCATGACGCCGGACTTCAAATACCGCGTGGTCTACGACGAGCCGATCGATCCGAGTAGCTTTGGCAAAGGGGAGGAGGCGGTGGTGGCACTCACCCAGGCGATGATGAACACGACCGAGTCGTGGATCCGCGAGAACCCGGACCAATGGCTCTGGATGCACCGTCGTTGGCACACCAAGCCTTCCACGGCCGAGGCCCATGCATGACGCCCTTGCCCTCTCCTGACCGCGTAGTGATCCGCGCGCCGAACTGGCTGGGCGATGTGATTCTGTCTTTGCCCGCGGTGAGGGATGTGCGTCGAGCCTTTCCTCAGGCGCGGATCAACGTGATGGCGCGTCCGTCGGTTGCGGCGCTGTATGAAGCGGTGCCGGAGATCGACGCAGTGATCACCGCTTCCGGGTTCGTGCAGGAGGTTCGCACGGCGCGCGCGGGCTTCGATCTCGCCATTCTCCTGACCAACTCCGTGGGCACGGCTCTGGCTCTCGCGTTCGCGGGAGTTCCCGAGCGTTGGGGCTACGCGACCGAGGGCCGAAGCGCGTTGCTGACGCGAAGCGCGCCTGTTCCGACCTTCGTCCGGGGACGTTCGCAGGTGCATTACTATCGCTCGATGCTTGCCGCCATGGGCCTCCCCACGAGCGTCGGTCTCGATACCTCCCTCACGCCGCTTCCGGCCTGGAAGGACGCGGCCCGCGGTCTTCTTGGAGAAGGGCGCTTTGTGGGCATCGCGCCGGGTGCGGCCAAGGGCTCCGCCAAGCAGTGGCTTCCGGATCGTTTCGCCGAAACTGCCGACCGTCTCAGCGCCGAACTGGGCGCTCGTGCGGTCCTTATCGGCGCACCCGCCGATGGGCTGGCGGCCGAAGCCGTCGCGAGTGCTATGTCCAGCACGCCCATCAATCTCTGCGGCCGGACCGACCTGCGGACGTTTGCGGGGGTGGTTTCATCTCTCGACGCTCTGGTGGCCAACGACTCGGGCGCCATGCATCTCGGTGCCGCTCTCGGCGTTCCGACGCTCGGCATTTTTGGGCCCACGGTGGCTGACGAGACTCATCCGGTCGGAAAAAGGGCGGTGTACGTCCGCGGCGTCGCCGAATGCTCGCCCTGCAAGCATGTCGATTGCCCCATCGACCATCGCTGCATGACGTCCGTTTCGGCGTCGCTCGTGGTCGACACTCTTCTTCGCGAGCTGCGTACATGAGCCGGCCCGCCGTTTTCTTCGACCGCGACGGAACCCTGTCGCATGAGATCGGCTACGTGAATCATGTTTCGCGCTTCCAGCCCTTCTCCTTCGCGGCCGATGCGGTCCGCGCGGTG
>JBDSLN010000143.1:0-5131 GCA_039916365.1 Vicinamibacteria bacterium | reverse complement strand
TCCAACCCTCTGCAGGCGAAGTCACCGTGTTCTGCGGCGCGCTGACCGGAGCCGCCATGGGCTTTCTTTGGTGGAACTGTTACCCGGCGCAGGTCTTCATGGGCGACGTTGGATCCCTCGCCTTAGGCGGCGCGCTCGGCACCGTGGCCATCCTGATCAAGCAGGAACTTCTTCTGATTCCGATCGGCGGCCTCTTCGTGGTCGAGGCGCTTTCTGTGATCGGGCAGGTGGCATCTTTCAAGTTCACGGGTAAACGCATCTTCCGCATGGCGCCGCTTCATCACCACTTCGAGCTGATTGGCTGGAAAGAAACCCAGGTCGTCACACGTTTCTGGATCGTGGCCTTCATCTTTGCGTTGATGAGCCTCGCCACGGTGAAACTGCGATGACCACATCTAACTGGGCCGGTGTGCGCGTCGCGGTGATCGGCCTCGCTCGATCCGGCGTCTCCGCTTGTCTCTTCCTGAGAAAGCGCGGTGCCGTGGTTACGGGAACCGACCGTCGCACCGCAGATCAGCTGGACGCGGTGGCAAGCGACCTGCAGTCCGCCGGTGTCACGTTGTCTCTCGGCGACTATCCGAATCTCGATGCGTTCGAGGCACTGGTGCTTTCTCCGGGCGTCGATCCCACGCAAGAGCCGATCGCGCGAGCGCGTGAAAACGGCGTCCGCATCGTGGCCGAGCTGGAACTGGGAGCAAACGAAGCGAAAGGCCGCATCGTCTGCATCACGGGTACCAAGGGCAAGAGCACAACCACTATGAGCCTCCATGCGATGCTGCGTGAAGCTGGAGTGGACGCGCGCGCCGTCGGCAATATCGGCGATCCCATCACAGCTCACCTCGAAGGCTCCGACGAAAAAACAGTCTTCGTGGTTGAAGCGTCGAGCTTTCAGCTCGAGATAACCGAAGCGTTCCATCCAAACTGCGCGGTCTTCCTGAACCTCTTCCCGGATCATCTCGACCGCCATCCGAGCTTTGAGTCGTACGCCGCGGCCAAAGCGCGGATCTTCGCGAATCAAACGCCGCAAGACACCGCCATCATCAATGGAGATGAGCCGAAGGTCGTGGAGATTGCCCGCCAGACCCGTGCGAACGTAATCCCTTTCTATCCCCGAACCACGCCCGTGGCTGGCTCGCCAGCCTCTTACTTCGACAGCGCGAACGCCGTGATGCGAACGGACGCGAAGAACCTGCTTTTTAGCCGAGCGGACGTGATGATTCCCGGGGCCGCGGTTCAGACGAATCTCCTCGCCGCCGCCACCGCGGCGCACGAGATCGGCGCGCCTGCCGCAGCGATTCAAAACGCAGTCAGAACTTTCCGCGGGGTCGCTCACACGTTTGAGCGTCTCGGCGAGATCCACGGCGTTGTTTTCTTCAACGATTCTAAAGCGACGACGCTTGAGTCCGTGGCGGTCGCCCTGACGTCGTTCGACACGCCCGTCCTCGCGATTATGGGAGGCCGCTTGAAAACCGGATCCTTCCGAACCTTGCGCGAGGCCGTGTCCGCTCGAACCCGGGTGATCTACGCAATTGGCGAGAGCCGCGGCCTGATCCGCGAAGCGCTTGCCGATATCTGCCCGGTTCATGAGGCGGACACCCTCGAGGGAGCCGTCCGCGAGGCCTACGCGGCGGCCAAGTCCGGAGACACGATCCTGCTTTCGCCTGGCTGTACGTCCTTTGACATGTTCCGCGACTATGCGGATCGCGGCGAGACGTTCCGAAGCACTTTCCGTGAGCTTTCTCTGGAAGGAGCGGCCTGATGGCCAAACGTCTCGCGACCGATCGCGTTCTCCTGGGCACCACCATCGCCCTGTTCGGCACCGGTCTGCTGATGTTGTGGAGCGCGTCGCAGGCGCTCGCCGAGGGTGGACGCGTCAGCGGCGAAGCGGTGATGTTGCGTCAGCTTTTCTTCGCGGTGCTCGGCTTCGCGGTGCTGATCCTCAGTCTTCGTTTCGACTATCGGATTCTCCGGTCGCGCTCCGTCTCCCTCGCCATTCTTGGCGTCGCCGCGGTTCTTCTGCTCGGAGCGCTGGCGTCTCCGGCGGTCAATGAAACCAACCGGTGGATCCGACTTTGGGGAACATCGTTCCAGCCCTCTGAGTTCGCGAAGCTTGCCGTGGTGCTGTTCCTCGCATCGGAACTGGAGCGTCGCGCCGGGCAACTGTCGAATGTTCGGAACCTCATCGCCCCCGTCTGCGGCGTTGGGATCGTGGTGATTCTTGTCTACCTCGAACCCGACTTCGGCTCGGCTATGCACATCGTCCTCGTGGCAAGCGCGCTTGGTTTCCTCGCGGGTGTTCCCGTCCGCTTCTTCTTGATGGGCGGCGCGGTGGTCGTTCCGGTCGCGGCGTTCGGCATCGCGTCTGCGTCGTACCGCCTCGAGCGCATCTTCGCGTTTCTCGATCCCTGGGCGCAACGTCAGGGTTCGGGCTACCAGTTGATTCAGAGCGTCATCGCGGTAGGCAGCGGCGGACCGTTCGGCCGTGGCTTCATGAAAGGCGAGCAGAAGTCATCGTTCCTTCCGTATCCCTTTTCCGACTTCATCTTCGGCGTGGTGGGGGAAGAGCTCGGTTTCATAGGCGCCGTAATCATCGTGGGACTCTTTCTCGCGTTCTTGTGGCGCGGCCTGCGCACCGCGCAACGCGCGCCCGACCTCTTCGGCCGTCTGCTCGCCGCCGGGCTCTCCATAACCATCGTGTCGCAGGCGTTCATCAATATGAGCGTGGTGCTTGGTCTATCACCCACCAAGGGCATCCCGTTGCCGTTCTTTTCTGCCGGCGGAACGTCGCTGGTGCTCTGCCTTCTGTCGGTCGGGCTCGTTCTGAACGTCTCACAGCACACGGACTGATTCGCGAATCCATGGATCCACTCATTCTCATCGCGGCCGGAGGGACGGGAGGTCACATCTTCCCGGGCCTCGCCGTGGCCGAAGAGCTTGAAGCGCTCGCACCCAAGGCGCGTGTGGAATTCGTGGGTTCCACGGCTCCGCTTGGACTTGAACGCACGATCGTTCCGAGAGCCGGACTGCGGCTACACCTGCTTCCTGTCTTCCCGATCAACACACCCTCGCTGCTCGCCAGGATCCGCGGCGTGATGGGACTGCCGCTCGGGCTCATCCGCGCGCTGGCTCTTCTGCTGAAGACGAAGCCCCAGGTTGTCCTCGGAATCGGCGGTTATGCCTCGGGACCATTGGTCCTGATGGCGAGCGTGATCGGCATCCCCACCGTTCTTCTGGAGCCGAACGCTGTTCCAGGTTTCACGAATCGCCGGCTGCGACGTTTCGTGCGACATGCCGCGTGCGCCTTCGAAGCGACCCTCTCGCACTTCGGCAAGAAGGGCGTGCTGACCGGTAATCCTGTTCGATCGTCTTTCCGCGCCTTGCCCGTGCGGGCGCATAGCGGGCCCTTCCACCTGCTCTGTTTCGGAGGCTCGCAGGGCTCACGCATTCTTTCGGAAGCGCTGATCAAGGCGCTTCGCGACCTTCCCGGCGAGGAGACACTCGCGATCGTTCATCAGACGGGCCTGGCGGAGTTCGAGAAAGTTCGGAAGTCCTATCGCGACGCCGAACGCAGAGGTCGCATCATCCCGTTCATCGACGACATGTCGGAAGCGTTTGGCGAGGCCGACTTGATCCTTTGTCGCGCAGGGGCGACGACCATTGCCGAACTAAAAGTCGCGGGCAAGGCTTCGATCCTGGTCCCTCTCGCTTCCGCGGCCGACGACCATCAGACCGCGAATGCGAAAGCCCTTGTGGCGGAAGGTGCATCCGTGATGATTTCGGAAGCGAATCTTGAAACTCTGGGTGCTGTCATCTCCAATCTCGTCAAGGATCCGGCACGACTCCGCGCGATGGAAGATCGCGCGCGTTCTCTCGGCAAACCGGACGCGGCAGCGCGGGTCGCGAGTTTGCTTGCTCCGTGGTTGAAGGCGGCATGAAGGCGCTTCCTCTTACTGGACCGTTTCACTTCATCGGCATCGGTGGCTCCGGTATGAGTCCGCTCGCCGAGATCCTGCGCGCGCAGGGTGAAACCGTCTCTGGATCGGATGAGCAAGAATCGGAGACCACCACGCGGCTGGCCGCGATGGGGGTACAGATCTTCAAAGGTCATCAGGCAAGCAACATCGCGAAGGCCCGATGCCTCGTCGTGTCGTCTGCGATCAACGACAGCAATCCCGAGCTGGTCGAAGGCCGCTCCACAGGCCTGCGGCTGATTCATCGCGGCGATCTTCTCGACACCGTGATGGCGCCTTTCAAGCACCGCATCGCGATCTCCGGATCGCATGGAAAGACCACGACCACCGCCATGGTGACGGGCATCCTGGAAGCCGCCGGTTTCGATCCGACCGCGCTGGTCGGTGGGAAGCTGAAGGGCCTTCAGTCGGGCGCCCGGATTGGGTCGGGCAACGCCTTCGTGGCCGAGGCCGACGAATCCGATCGCTCTTTCATGAAGCTTCATCCAACGGTGACGTTCGTGAGCAACGTCGATCGTGAACACCTCGATACCTATCGCGACATGGCGGACGTAGCGGCGACCTTCGAAGCATTCTCGATGAGCGTGCCTGCCCACGGAACCGCCGTGTTGTGTGCGGAAGACTCGATCGCCGCGGGCATTGCCGCACGCGGAGGCGAACGCGCCTTGACCTATGGATTCAAGGACGCCGCGGCCGTCCATGGCAAGCTGACACTTCAGCCTGGGGGTTTTCCGAGAGTGGTCGGCACGGGGCCGACCGGCAGCTTCGACTTTACGATGACCATCACCGGCGAAATGAATGCGCTTAACGCGCTCGGCGCGATGGCGGTGGGTCAGAGCCTCGGCATCACACCTGGCCTCGCCGCACGCTCGCTTTCCTCCTTTACCGGAGTGGCACGACGGTTGGAGTGGAAAGGCCGCAAGAACGGCGTCGACGTCTGGGACGACTACGGCCATCATCCAACCGAGATCGTGGCCACCCTTAAGGCCCTTCGCGCGCGAAGCGGAGATCGTCGCGTCGTGGCGCTCTTTCAGCCTCACCGCGTCTCTCGCACCCGCTCGTTGTGGAATGAATTCACGGAAGCCTTCGCGATGTGCGATGAACTCTGGCTCGCGAACATTTACGCGGCGGGCGAGCCTGCGGAGACCGGCATCACCGCC
>JBDSLN010000142.1:0-3531 GCA_039916365.1 Vicinamibacteria bacterium | reverse complement strand
GGCCGCCCTGGCCAAGTAGGGACCCAACGTCGAAGCTCAGTGCCTGTGCTTCCCGCCGAAACCGCTGCGATTTTGGGGGCTGTCCACGAGGACTACATCGGCGGTGACGCTTGGCCGCCGCCAGCCTGGCGAGCCCTATACTGCCGCCCCTTGTGAGGAGATTTTCATGACCAAGCTCGCCCGGGCTCTCTCTGTCTTCCTTCTAGCCGGCCCTTCGAGTGAGGCTCGCGCTCAGCCGGCGCCTTTCACCCTTGATCAGGTCAAAAGCTACCCATTTCCGAACGAGCTCACGGCGGCCAAAACAGGCAGCAGGATTGCGTGGGCGTTCAACGAGAGGGGAGCGCGGAACATCTGGGTTTCCGAAGCGCCCGAGTGGAAGGCGCGTCGGCTCACCAGCTACGAGCACGACGATGGCCAGGAACTGACATCCCTCGCCCTCTCTCCGGACGGAAGGTCTGTCGTTTACGTTCGCGGCGGCGATCACGGGTCCAACTGGGACGACAGCTTGCCCGTGAATCCGACCGCCGCTACAGCGCCCCTCAGTGTGCAGGTCTGGTCGATCCCCTTCTCGGGCGGCGAGCCGAAGTCGCTCGGAGAGGGAGACCTGCCGGCCGTCTCTCCGCGCGGTGATCGGGTGGCGTTCGAGAAGGACCGGCAGGTCTTCGTGGCGCCGATCGATGGGTCAACGCCCGCGAAGAAACTCTTCACCGCTCGCGGCCAGAACGGCGACCTCGTGTGGTCGCCGGATGGCTCGCGTCTGGCCTTTGTCTCGAACCGAGAAGGTCATGCGCTCCTCGGTGTGTACACCGATGAAGGGACGCCGATCCTTTGGGTCGCGCCCAGCACATCCCGTGATTCAAGTCCACGCTGGTCTCCGGACGGAAAGCGCCTTGCGTTCGTGCGCCGTCCTGGAAGCGGGGGAGCGCCTGCGAAGATTCTCGAGCCGCGACATCAGCCCTGGCAGATCTGGACCGCCGACGTGATAACGGGCGAGGGCCGAATCCTCTGGGCCGCGCCCGAGAACTTGCCGGGGTCGTTCCCCACGACCGATGGACAAACAAACCTGAATTGGGCGTCGGGCGGGCGCATCGTGTTCCTCTCATATCAGGATGGCTGGCCGCATCTTTACTCGATCGGCGAATCGGGCGGCGGACCTTTGCTCCTGACCACGGGCGAATTCATGGCGGAGCACATCAAGCTGAGCCCGGATCGGCGTTCCCTGGTCTTTGCGGCGAACACGGGGACCACGCCCGATGACCTCGATCGGCGCCATGTCGTGCGCGTGGCCGTCGACCGCCCTGCTCACGAAGTGTTGACTCCGGGGAACGGCCTTGAATGGTCGCCCGTGGTCACGGGCGATGGCCAATGGATCGCGTACATTGGCGCCACGTCGCAGCGCTCGCCGTTGCCGATGGTTCGGCCCGCGGCCGGAGGGACATCCCGCGTTCTCGGCGAAGATCGGGTGCCCTCCGATTTTCCGGCCGCGCGTCTGGTCACACCGAAACCGGTGACCTACCTGTCGGAAGACGGACTCGTGATTCACGCGCAACTCTTCGAGACTCCGGGAGGGCCCGCGAAGAAACCGACTGTGGTGTACGTTCACGGCGGCCCGCCGCGTCAGATGCTGCTTGGGTGGCATTACTCGGACTACTACACGAACGCCTATGCGGAGAATCAATACCTCGCGAGCCGCGGGTTCGTCGTGCTTGCCATCAACTATCGTCTCGGCATCGGCTACGGACACGACTTCCACCGTCCAAAGCAGGCGGGCGCTCAGGGCGCTTCGGAATACAAGGACGTGAAGGCGGCGGGTCAATACCTGCAGAAGCTCTCCCAGGTGGATCCGTCCCGGATTGGGATCTACGGTGGGTCCTATGGCGGCTTCCTGACGGCACTGGCCCTTGGACGCGACTCGGCCATCTTCGCGACGGGGGTCGATATCCACGGTGTTCATGACTTCACAACTCCTGACTCTGGCGCCGGAAGCGCGTTTCAGGGCCTGATGACGGGCTCGGCGAAGTTCGAGCCGAACGATCGGGACGAAGCGCTTGCGGTCGCCTGGAAGTCCTCGCCGGTTTCCTCCGTTTCCACCTGGCGCTCGCCGGTGCTGCTCATTCACGGCGACGATGACCGCAATGTGCGCTTCACCCAGACGGTCGATCTGGCCCGGCGCCTCGCCGCTCAGGGCGTGACCTTCGAGGAGATCGTGATCGTCGACGACACCCATCACTTCATGCGCCACGCGAACCAGGTGAGGGTCGACGCCGCCATCGCCGAGTTCCTGGAGCGGAAGCTGAAGTCCGGAGCCGGACCGCGATAGCCTTCAACTATGACCCGAACGAACCTCGCCCTCCTCGCCGTAACGGCGCTCGCCGCCTCGTCGGCCGAGGCCGCTCCCTGCACCACGGCCACGCCGCAGTGCGCCGAGTGGGTCTCGCTCGGCGGCGGCCCCCAGCGGTCGCTCGTTTATCGCTCCTATCCTCTCGACGTGAAGAATGACGCGATCACTCGCGTCTTCGTCCTGATCCATGGGGCGGGTCGCAACGCCGACAACTACTTCCAGTCGGCCATGGCGGCCGCGTTCCTCGCAGGCGCGCTCGACAACACTCTTGTCATCTCCCCACGCATGGCCTCGAACGATGGCGCGGGCTGCAAGGATGCGCTCGGCGAGAACGAGATCAGCTACCACTGCAACACCTGGCGCTCGGGCGGTCCTTCGATCAGCCATCCGGCCGTGAACTCATTCGATTTCGTCGACGAGATCCTCCGCAAGGTGGCGCGCAAAGGCGTCTTCCCGAATCTGAAGGCCATTGTGGTGGCCGGGCACTCGGCGGGCGGTCAGGTCGTCAACCGTTATGAGATGACGAATCAGGTTCACGACTCTCTCGGCGTGCCCGTCACCTACGTCGTGTCGAATCCTTCGAGCTATGCGTATCCCGATGACGCCCGGCCCACCCAGGCCGCCTGGTCCCTGACCGCGAACCCTCCCGGCTATATCGCGGAGGTGACGCCGAATACTCCCGCGTTCCGTACATCGGCCGACGGCCGCAGCTGCACGACCTTCGATCAATGGCCGGCCGGCCTCAACAACCGCACGGGTTACTCTGCGAAACAGACCGACGATCAGATCCGTAAGCAGCTGGCGGCGCGGTCGACCACGTACCTGCTCGGCGAACTCGACATTCTTCCTCTTGGAGGATTCGACGGATCGTGTCCGGCGATGGCCCAAGGTCCCACGCGTCTGGCCCGCGGTCAGGCCTTCGGAAAATACGCCAACGAGAAATTCGGCGCGAAGCACGCGATCGCCATCGTCCCGCTCTGCGGCCATAACGCACGCTGCATGTTCACGTCGGACGTGGCGTTGCCCATCATCTTTCCCGGGTCCTGAGTCACGAGATGTGATCATCGAAGATGCGAACGCGCTGGTGGCCATCCGGAGAATGGGCAAGTCACGTGCCGCGGCCTTCCGCGCGGCACGTGGATTGGTTATCGCGTCGAATCGCAAAGCGGGCCGCCGTCCACGGCACTGCT
>JBDSLN010000141.1:0-5336 GCA_039916365.1 Vicinamibacteria bacterium | reverse complement strand
TTCTGGAAATCATCCTGGCCGCGTGAAGCGAACCGCTCGAACAGAGACGCCGTCAACACGTGGGCGGGAACACCTTCGTCGTTAGCCGCAGCCACCGTCCAGCGACCTTCGCCGGAGTCGGAGACCTTGCCTGAGAAGTTCGACAAATCAGGACTCGTCAGGAAAGACTGTGCGGTGAGATCGAGCAGCCAGGAAGCCACGACGCTGCCGCGCCGCCAGAGTTCCGTGACCTCGCCGATGTTGAAGTCGTACTGATAGTGCTCTGGATTGCGCAGCGGTGTGGTCTCGGCGTCCTTTTCGTGGGTTGCCTTGCCGACGTTCGCGTTCTTGAGGATGTTGAGTCCTTCACCGTACGCCGCCATCAAGCCGTACTCGATGCCGTTGTGAACCATCTTGACGAAGTGACCAGCACCCGCAGGGCCGCAATGCAGGTAACCCTCTTCGGCAGTGCCCGCCGCGATCTTTTCGCGACCGGGCGTGCGCCCGACATCGCCCTTCCCGGGCGCGAGTGTCTTAAAGATGGGATCGAGACGCTGAACCACTTCGGTTTCACCGCCAATCATCAGGCAGTAGCCGCGCTCCAGCCCCCACACACCTCCGGAGGTCCCCATGTCGACATAGTGAATGCCCTTTGGCATGAGCGCCTTCGACCGCGCGATGTCGTCGTGATAATGCGAGTTGCCGCCGTCGATCACGGTGTCGCCCGATTCGAGCAGGGGCTGCAACTCCGCGATCGTGGAGTCGACATAAGCCGCCGGCACCATGATGCAGAACGCACGCGGCTTGTCGAGTTTAGAAACGAACTCGGCGAGCGACGACGCACCGGTGGCGCCTTCTTTCACCAGATCCGCGACCACATCGGCGGACCGATCGAACACCACCAGTTTGTGCCCGGCTCTCATCAGACGGCGCACCATGTTGGCGCCCATACGTCCTAGACCAATCATTCCAAACTGCATTGCGTGTCCTCTTTCCTTGGGTGGTGCGGCTCAAACCGAATGGAGTAGCGAAACTCTACCGGTTTTCCTTGTAGTAATTGATGAGGCCGTTTGTGGAGCCGTCGTGGCTCGTGACCTTCGCCTCGTTTTTCAACTCAGGGAGGATGGCCTTGGCGAGCTGCTTCCCCAGCTCCACGCCCCACTGATCGAACGAATTGATGTTCCAGACGATGCCCTGGGTGAAGATCTTGTGCTCATACATCGCGATGAGAGAGCCGAGGGTTCGCGGGGTGACCCTCTTCATCATGATGGAGTTCGTCGGCCGGTTGCCAGTGAACACCTTGTGCGGAATCAGCTTCTCGAGCGCTTCGCCCTTGACGCCTTGCGCGACCAACTCTCCGCGAACTTCCGCTTCGGTCTTTCCCTTCATCAACGCTTCGGTCTGCGCGAAGAAGTTTGAAAGCAGGATCGCATGATGCTCGCCCAACGGATTGTGCGATTCGATGGGCGCGATGAAGTCAGCCGGGACCAGCTTCGTTCCTTGATGGATCAGTTGATAGAACGCATGCTGGCCGTTGGTGCCAGGCTCGCCCCAGATCACCGGACCGGTTGAACAGTCCGCGGCGTGACCGTCACGGGTGACGCCCTTGCCGTTGCTTTCCATATCGCCCTGCTGGAAGTAGGCCGGGAAACGGTGCATGTACTGGTCGTACGGAAGAATCGCCTGGGTCTGCGCATCGAAGAAGTTGTTGTACCAGACGCCGAGCAAGCCAAGGATCGCGGGTAGATTCTTCTCAACCGGCGTGGTGCGGAAATGCTCATCCATGGCGAAGGCTCCGTCGAGCATCGCCTCGAAGTTGTCGGGCCCGATGTAGACCATGATGGGAAGGCCAATCGCGGACCACAGCGAATAACGACCGCCGACCCAATCCCAGAACTCAAACATGTTCTTCGTATCGATGCCGAACTTCGACACTTCCGGCGCGTTGGTCGATAGCGCGACGAAGTGCTTGGCCACCGCACTCTCATCGCCGGCTGTCCTGAGGAACCAGTCGCGCGCCGAGTGAGCGTTGGTGATCGTTTCCTGAGTGGTGAAGGTCTTCGACGCAATGATGAACAGCGTCGTCTCCGGGCGGAGATCCTTCAGCGTTTCGGCGACGTGGGTCCCGTCGATATTGGAAACAAAATGAACGTTGAGCCCGGCCTTGCCGTAGGGCTTAAGCGCTTCAGTCGCCATCACGGGCCCAAGGTCCGAGCCGCCGATACCTATATTCACGACATCGGTGATCGCCATGCCGGTATATCCGGTCCAGGAGCCGTGGCGCACCGCATCGCTGAACTCGCGCATCTGTTTCAGGACGCGATTCACGTCGGGCATCACGTCCTTGCCGTCAACCATGATGGGCCGGTTCGAGCGATTGCGCAGCGCAACGTGAAGAACCGCACGATCCTCAGTGATATTGATGCGATCACCGTTGAACAGACGCTCGGTCCAGTCCTTGAGCTTCACTTCCTTCGCCAGCTCAAGGAGGAGACGCATCGTCTCGTCGTTGACGCGGTTCTTGGAGAAATCGACCAGGATGTCCTCGAACTTCAAAGACAGTTTGGCGAAGCGCTGCCGATCATCCGCGAACATCTGTCGCATCGACTGAGTGCCGATACTCTGGTGATGGCCCCCAAGGGCCTTCCACGCTTCGGTGCTGGTCACGGGCGCCATCTTGTGTTGCTCCAGTCTTGGAAAGGTGATGCCGTCGCTTCGGTTCGCGCGGCGTCCGGATTGACCGCTCCGACCTGGGCCCCTCCTTGTAGAGGATGCCGGGCCAGTGTGGCTCGCCTAAGCGGCGACCGTCTTGAGCTTCTCCCCAAGCAACTTTTCAAGGGCGACGAGCGCCTTCGAAAAGCCGTCGATACCCTCGGCGAGTTTGTCGTTCGCCATGCGGTCTGTCTCATGCATCGCGCGAAACGTGGACTCGTCGACTGGCGTCTTTGGAATGTCCATCGACGCCACCTTTGCGGGATCGAGTTTGCGAACCAAGGTGCCTTCCTGGGTCTGAAGCTCCGTCAGCAGATTCGGCGCGATGGTCAGAAGGTCGCAGCCGGCCAGTTCGATAATCTCGCCGAGGTTGCGGAACGATGCACCCATGACTTCGGTCTTGTAGCCGTGCTTCTTATAGTAGTTGTAGATCTGGGTGACCGACAGAACGCCCGGATCCTCGACCGCGGGATAGCTTTCCTTACCGGTGTCCTTCTTGTACCAGTCGAGGATGCGGCCGACGAACGGCGAGATCAGCATGACGCCCGCTTCAGCGCACGCGATGGCCTGATGAACGCCGAACAGCAGCGTCAGGTTGCAGTGAATGCCCTCTTTCTCAAGGATCTCCGCCGCCTTGATGCCTTCCCACGTCGCGGCCAGTTTGATGAGAACACGCTCGCGGCCGACGCCCGCGGCTGCGTACTGCCCAATGAGATAGCGCGCCTTCTCGATGCTTTTGTGCGTGTCGTACGACAGACGCGCATCGACTTCGGTGGAGACACGGCCGGGAACAATTTGGAGAATCCGAAGACCGAACTCCACGGAGAGGCGGTCGATGGCGAGGCCAACCACCGTTTCAACCGGAGCGCCTTCACCAGCCTCCTTCTTCGCCCATGCCAATGCGCCTTCGACGACATCGGCGTACTCCGGCATCTTCGCGGCGGCGGTGATCAGCGACGGGTTCGTCGTTGCATCACGCGGGGTGAACTTCTTGATCGACTTGATGTCGCCGGTATCGGCAACCACCACTGTCATCGACTTCAGCTGATCGAGCAAACTGGACATTCGTTTTTCCTCCGCAAAGGGCCGTCGGTGGGAGGCGTCCCTGCGCATGATTGAGTGTGCAGGATGACAGCCGCTCTACCAGCGTTCCCGTCGTGTTGTGATTCTACTCATGAATTTCCAAACCTGGACCAAAAAAATCCGGGAGAATCCCGGACGCCGATTCTCCTCAAATGAATCCTTGACACAGCCCTCCGCGTTGCCTATTGTTCGCCAACTAAGAGTTGTGGTCACGGTAGTGCGACGACGCGTTGCGACCGGTTGACGCAAACGTCCGGCGGTTAGCTGGTGGAGGTTTTGTGAAGGCACTTCAAGGATCAGGTTGGGCGGTCGCGGCACTGATCGCCCTGTACTCAGCCGGCGGCGCGTTCGCTCAGGGCGACAAAGACCCGGCGAAAGAGCCACCCTCGATCGTCGCGGGATTCCCCCTCAAGTTCACCGCGTCTGTGACGATGCGTCAGGACTTCACGGACATTAATGATACGAACGACCTGCTGACCGGCGACGACCGGATTGACGGGCTCCGCACTCGAGTCCGCTTCGGTATCGAGTCCACGAAGGCGGATTCCATCGTGGGCGGCGGTCTTCGCTTCAGTACGGGCGAGGCGCCGAACCCGGCGTCGCCGTTTGTCAGATTCGGCGATGCACTGCGCCCGTCGGTCTTCAACATCGATCGCTTCTTCCTCACCGTCAAGCCGTTGAAGGATCGGGATCATGTGGTCTTCACCGTGGGCAAAATGCCTCTCACTCTCTATCGGCCGGGAGCGGGAACGTGGCGGAGCGAGTTGTTGTGGGACGACGATGTCAGTCCCGCAGGAGTTTCGCTGCAGACGCGTCTCTACAAAGGCAAGTCCGAGACGCGCAAGGTCCGGCTCGACAATGAACTTCTCTACCTGGTTTTCGAGGACGTGACGAACAGCCGGTTCGCGGGTATCACCGGCACCGCCTACATGGCGGGCGATCAATTGAAGCTCACGATTCCGCATGTCGAACTCGCCGGCGGTTATTTCCATTACACGAACTTGAACGTGGGCCTGCGCGCGCCAAACTTCACGCCGGGCGAAGGCGCCTTTGTGCTGCCCGGCACGAACCCGCTTCTCCTCGGTTCCGGACTCCAACACACGAATAATCAGGTCAACTACGGGCCCGGCGCCGATGGATTCGTCAAGGATGACTTCGAGATCCTGAACGCCGCCGCGACCATCAAATTCCACGTTTTCGGAAACCGCTTCGGAAAGCCGGAGGCTTTCGTCGCGGCCGACCTCTCGCATAACTCCTCCGTGCGGATCGACAAACGTGGCTATGGAGTCACTTTGGGTTTGACCGGCGGCGGATGGACAGGCGGCACGCATCCTTACACAATCCACGGAACCTGGCGCGACGTGGATGCCGACGCCGCCCTCGCGACCTTCGCCGATTCGGATCTCGGCGCGGGGACGTCCTACAAAGGGTTCGAGGTGGGGGCCAACTATCGAGTGGCCAAGAATCTGCTGGGACTTTTCCAATACTTCAACTTCAAGGGATTTCCCCGCAAGGATGAACGGGTCCACCGTCTCTTCCTCGACCTCATCTGGGATTTCTAA
>JBDSLN010000140.1:0-3402 GCA_039916365.1 Vicinamibacteria bacterium | reverse complement strand
AGAACCAGCTCGGCGAAGTGAAGACCAACAAGGAATACACAGCACTCCTGCACGAGATCGAGACCATGGACCGCGAAGTCCGCTCTCGCGAAGACCAGATTCTCGAAGCCATGGAAAAGGTCGAAGGTGGTCAGTCCAAGGTGAAAGCCGAGGAAGCTGCCTTCAAGGTCGTCGAAGGCACCCGCCGCGACGAGATCAATGAAATCGACGCAAAGGTCGCCGAACGCAAGGCCAAGCGCGCCGAAGTTGCGGCCATCCGCGAGAAGAAAGTGGTCGCCCTCAAGCCCGAACTGCTCTCGGAGTATCTGCGCATCCTGAAACTCAAGGGAACCGCACTCTCCGAAGCGAAGGACGGTGCCTGCACGTCCTGCCACGTGAAGCTGCGCGCTCAAATGAACGTCGATGTGAAGCACAACACGGCCATCATTCCGTGCCCGTCGTGCGGTCGTATCCTGTTCTTCAACGCACCGCCGCCACAGGGAGCGATTGAAGCGCCGCTCCCTTCCTGAGTCTGCGGGCTCGCTCTTTCATTCTTCCGAAGAATCCGAGTTGAGCGCCGTGTCTCCGCCTGAACTGGTCATCTACATCGACGGCGGATCGCGCGGCAATCCCGGCCCTGCCGGTTTCGGGGTCCACGCCCTCGACAGCAAAGGTGCGGTGGTTGCGGAACATTTCGGTTTCATTGGCATAGCCACCAACAACGTCGCCGAGTACTCGGCGCTGGTTCACGCCTTCAAACTTGCGACCGCGCGTGGCGTTCGTCGGATCGAGGTTCGCTCCGACTCGGAGCTCGTGGTGAAGCAGATGAACGGCATCTACAAGGTGAAGCATCCGGACATGCAGGTGCTCTTCCGCCAGGCGTCCACCCTGCGACGCACCTTTGAAAGCGCCGTCATCACGCATGTACGTCGTGAGTTCAACAAAGACGCGGATGCGCTCGCCAACCGCGCGATGGACCTCAAGTCATCCCACCTGACCGACTAGGATTGACCGACGCGACATGACGAAACTGAAGAGCTATCTCTGCGCCACCTGGCAGGAAGGTGCAGGCGACGGCGAACCGCTGCTGAATCCCGCGACCGAAGAGGTGCTGGCCTACGCCTCGGCGGATGGATTGGATCGTAAGAAGGCTCTCGACTTCGCCCGCAGCAAAGGCGGACCAGCACTTCGGGCGCTGACGTTTGGCGAACGCGGTGGGCTCGTGCAAAAGACCGCGTCGCTCATCCAGAAGAATCGTGACGAACTGATCGGCCTCGCCATGACGAATGGCGGCAATACGCGCTCCGACGCGAAGTTCGACGTCGATGGCGCGATCGCGACGTTGCAGGCCTACGCGGAAGTCGGGGCGTCGCTTGGTGACAGGCGCGTTCTTGTGGATGGCGCGGCCATTCAACTCGGTCGCGCGCCGCGTCTGGTCGGTCAGCATTTTCTGACCACGCGGCACGGTGTCGCGGTTCACGTGAACGCCTTCAATTTCCCCGCGTGGGGACTGGCCGAAAAGGCCGCGGTCGCCTTGCTCGCCGGCCTGCCGGTCCTGACGAAACCCGCGACGAGTACCGGTCTCGTCGCGCATCGCCTCTTCGAGATGCTCATCGAAGCGGCGATCTGGCCAGAAGGCTCGCTCTCCCTTTTGATGGGCCGAGCGGGCGATCTGACCGAGCATCTTCAGGGTCAGGACTGTCTGGCCTTCACGGGCGGCGCCTCGACCGCGAGTGTGCTGCGTCAGACCGCCGGCGTGGTCGAACGGGGCACGCGCATCAACGTCGAGGCGGACTCCTTGAACGCCGCCGTGCTCGGACCGGACGTCGAAGCGGACTCGGAGACCTACGGCTTCTTCATCAAGGATGTCCTGCGCGACATGACCCAGAAGGCGGGTCAGAAGTGCACGGCCATCCGCCGTGTTCTGGTGCCCGAAGCGTTGAGCGAGCGGTTCCGTGATGACTTAGCCGATCGTCTGGCTGCCGTGGTCGTCGGCAATCCGGGAACCGAAGGCGTGCGTATGGGACCCGTCGCAACCGCAGGTCAGAAGGCGTCGGTGATCGAAGGCATTTCCCTTCTCGCGCGCGACGGTCGGCTCGTTCATTCGCGGCCTGGCATTAAGCCCGAGGGTGTTGCCGAAGGGAAGGGCTTCTTCGTGGCGCCCACGCTGCTCGAAGTCGAACTGGGCGCCGATGCTCCAAGCGTTCATTCGCACGAAGTCTTCGGACCCTGCTCCACCATCGTTCCCTACGATGGAACGTCCGCTCAGGCGACTGAGATCATCTCGCGGGGCGCGGGCGGTCTCGTCTCTTCGATCTATTCGGAAGACACGCCCTTCGTCATGGATGTGACGCTTGGCCTGGCACCCTTCCATGGACGCCTCTTCCTGGGCAGTGTGAAAATCGCCGAGATGTCGCCTGGGCCCGGCACGGTTCTGCCCAGCCTGGTTCACGGCGGCCCCGGGCGCGCCGGCAACGGTGAAGAGCTGGGCGGCGAGCGCGGACTATCGTTCTACATGCAGCGCACGGCTCTTGAAGGCTCCCGCCCCGTCATCGAACGCATCCTGAAGGGAGGCACATGAGATGGCTGACCTCACCATTCAGGATCTCGAAGGACACGACGTCACCCTTGATCAGATCGCCAGGGACAAGCCGACGCTGTTTGTCTTCGTGCGCCACTTTGGTTGAATCTTCTGCAGACAGCAGGCGGTGCAGTTGCATCGCGAACGCAAAGCCTTCGAGGATCTAGGCGCACAGGTGGTCGTGGTCGGCCAGTCCAGCTTCCGCTATGCCAAGGCGTTTGTTGAAGAGACCGGCCTGTCTCTTCCTGTTTATGTCGATAAGGAGCGCACGATCTACAAGGCTCTCGACTTCAAGCGTCCGCTTCTTTCCTTCCTGACTCCGAGCGTGTTCAAGAGCGCGGCTCAAGCGAAGAAGCAGGGTTTCACGCAGCCAGGAGTGCATGGGGACGCTTTCCAGCTGGGTGGAGTGATCCTTCGGATGCCGGATGGTTCGATGCCCTACAAATACGTGAGTAAATTCGCAGGCGACCATCCGGCTCTCGAGGACCTCAAGTCCGCGGTTCGAAGCGCGACCAAGTAACGCGGGGAGTCAGCGAATGGCTTCGCGGTGCGGCACGCCGGATCGACGGCGCGGCGATCGCGCACGATTTCACCGGTGACCGCCCTCGTATAGCGCGCCGCATCTCTTCTCGAGGCGCGAACGGAGACGCGCCGTACTCCGCGAGGCCGTCCGCGATACCACTTGTTGAAACGGCTTCCCACCCGGCGGTTTGTCGTGACGTCCCAGAAGTCTCCGGAAAATCGCGTCGTCATCGACGGTCAGCACACGGGACTTGGGGGCCGTGGTCACAGGCCGGACAGTCTTAGCGGCCCGGTAGAATCCACTCGTGGCCCTTGAGATT
>JBDSLN010000139.1:0-2897 GCA_039916365.1 Vicinamibacteria bacterium | reverse complement strand
ATCGAGACGGATCGGTTCCTGGATACTGCCCCGCAGTCACGCAACGAAGGGGTCGCGGCGTTCATGGCGCGCGTGGCCAACATCGAGGATCGCGGCCGAGGCATCGACAAGGTGGTTGCCCAGATCGAATCCGCACATCTCCCCGCACCCACCTTCGAAGTTGTCAAGAATCAGACGCGCGTGGTCCTCTTCGCCGGCCGCTCTCTGGCTCGCATGCCCAAGGGCGACCAGATCCACGCCTGCTACCTCCACGCGTGCCTGCGCTACGCAAGCCGCGAGCCGATGAACATCACGTCGGTGCGCGAACGTTTCGCGGTCAAGGCGGAAAACACCGTCTCGGCTGCCCGCTACCTCAACGATGCGCTCGAGGCGAAGGTCATCCGCCTCGCCGAACCAAGTGCCGCCCAGAAACTGCGCCGCTACATTCCTTACTGGGCCTAAACGCGGAAGCTTCATCCAACCCTCTGAACGAAGGCGGATAACATGCGGACACGTTCGCGCCATTTGAACATCCACCTTCAGGAGCCTCCAGATGCTTTCGCGTGCCTCCCGTCCCCTCCTCAGCACCTCCCTGCTGCTTCTCACCGCGGCGCATGCTCCGTTCGCATTCGCTCAGCCGGCCAACAGCGGCGCCTCCAGACCCGCAGCCCTCACCGCCGCCGACTACGCGCGCGCGGAAAAGATGCTCGCCGCAGGCGTCAACTCGCTGGTCGTCGGCGGCAGTGTCAACGCAACCTGGCTGCCGGATGATCGCTTCACCTACAAGAGCACCACCGCGGCGGGAAGCAAGTTCCTCCTCGTCAATCCGCTGAAGAAAACGCGCATGGCCGCGTTCGATCACGACCGGGTAGCGGCCACGTTGTCGAAGGCGGCGAGCGGAACTTTCGATGCGAAGAAGCTTCCCTTCCAGACCATCGAACTCTCGGCTGACGGCAAGAGCGTTTCGTTCGACGTCGATCAGAAGCGTTGGTCCTGCGACGTCAAGGGCCTCGCTTGCGAATCGACGGGCGACGCCAAGGGTGAGCGCGGCGGTTTTGCGGCGTTCGGCGGACGCGGAGGACGAGGCGCCGGAAACGCGGTGACGTCGCCTGACGGCAAGCGCGCGGTCTTCATCAAGGACTGGAACCTCTGGGTTCGCGACGTCGCCACGAAGCAGGAGAAGGCCCTCACCACCGACGGCGTCAACGACTTCGGCTACGCCACCGACAACGCAGGCTGGACCAGCAGCGCCCGCCCCATCGTCTTGTGGTCGCCCGACTCCAAAAAGGTTGCGACCTTTCAGCAGGACGAACGCAAGGTCGGCGACATGTACCTCGTCGAAACCAAGGCCGGACATCCCGTGCTGAAGTCGTGGAAGTATCCACTCCCAGGCGACGAGTTCGTCGCGATGCTCAGCCGCGTGGTCATCGACACCGACACCGGCGCCACCGTCCGCTTCAAGATGGCACCTGACTTCCACCGAGCCATGCTCGGCGACGACTTCTCCGTCAGCGACATGATCTGGAGCCCGGATGCGTCGCAGCTCGCATTCGTCTCCACATCGCGCGATCACAAATCCGCCACTCTCCGCGTGGCCAACGTTGCATCCGGTGAGGTCCGTCAGGTGATGGACGAAACGGTCAAGACTCACTACGAGTCGCGCACCGGCTTCCGCGTGCTGTGGCCGACCAACGAAGTGATCTGGTATTCCCAGCGCGACGACTGGGGTCATCTCTATCTCTACGACCTCGCAACCGGCGCGCTCAAGAATCAGATCACCTCGGGCCCTGGGCCGGTCATGCGCATCGATCGCATCGACGAGCAGACGCGCACGCTCTACTTCTCCGCAAACGGCCGCGAAGCGGGGCAGGATCCATACCTCAGCCACTCCTACCGCATCGGACTCGACGGCAAGGGGTACACCTCGCTCTGCCCCGACGATGGCGATCATCAGGTTCAGCTGTCGACCACGGGCAAGTTCCTCATCGACACCTACTCGACCGTTGACAAAGAGCCGGTGGTTGTTTTGCGCGACGCGATGGGTAAGGTCGTCATGCCGCTTGAAAAGGCGGATATTTCGAAGCTGCTCGCGACCGGTTGGAAGCCGCCGACGGGCTTCAGCGTGAAGGCAGCCGATGGCAAGACGGACATCTACGGCCAGCTCTTCCGTCCGACGACCTTCGACCCGACGAAGAAGTACCCGATCATCAATCAGGCCTATCCGGGTCCGCAGTCGGGCAGCGTGGGCGGACGTTCCTTCGCGGCGTCGCGTGGCGACAAGCAGGCGCTGGCCGAGCTTGGTTTCATCGTAGTGTCGATCGACGGTACCGGAACACCGGGCCGATCGAAGTCGTTCCACGACGCGTATTACGGCCGCATGGGCCGCGACAACACTCTTCCCGATCAGGTCGCGGGCATGAAGGAATTGGCCGCGAAGTACCCTTGGATCGACATCGACAAGGCGGCGATGTGGGGCCACTCGGGCGGCGGCTTCATCGCGGCCGATGCGATGTTCCGTTACCCCGACTTCTTCAAGGTCGGCATCTCGGAATCCGGCAACCACGACCAGCGCATGTACGAGGACGATTGGGGTGAACGGTACCAGGGCCTTCTCGTGAAGGGCGAAGCGGGCAAGCCGGATAGCTACGACATTGAAGCGAACCAGACCTTCGCGAAGGATCTGAAGGGTCATCTCCTGCTGATGCACGGCATGATGGACAACAACGTGCCGCCCCAGAACACCTATCTGGTGATGGAGGCGCTCATCAAAGCGAACAAGGACTTCGACCTGCTGCTTCTGCCGAGTCAACCCCATGGTTACGGCGTTGACGGTCCCTATGTCATGCGTCGTCGCTGGGATTACTTCGTGAAGTACCTCCTCGGCGCTGAGCCGCCGAAGGAATTCAAGATGCAGCCTC
>JBDSLN010000138.1:0-2772 GCA_039916365.1 Vicinamibacteria bacterium | reverse complement strand
TTACCTTTGCGCGCGGCGCGGACGCGGCCGTACAGGTCGCCCGCCTTCCAGGAGGCCAGTCGTTTCGGCTCTGAATCCGGCAGGTTCGCCTTCATGGGGAAGGCCGTCTGCGGCAGGTTCAGGGTGTGCTTCCAGTCGTTAGCTTCGCTCATGACAATCCGCCGATTCTCTCAGATCAGGAAGGCCTGCCAGAATCCCGTCCAATGATGCAGCTTTCTGGACGTTTCTGGAATCAAGCCCGCGTTGTGGCTGAAGCGTCGTTGATCGGGGCGCTGTCGTCGTGTGCCTCCACCGACGAGTGCGGAACACGTTCCGGCGACGCTGATTGTCGCGCCGGATACTTCTGCTCCACGTGCACCTGCGGGAAAAAGTAAGGCGCTCGTTTCGCAATCGAGCGTCGGGGCCGATGGCATGAACGGACTGCGGCAAGGGACGGCGGAAGTGGCACGGCCCTCGTCCGCCCGGGAAGCGTCGATCGGCAGCGCGGTGCGCCTCGCCGCTGAGATCGCGGTCAGATTTTCATCAATCGTCGCGACCTTGTGGCTGACCCGTTCTCTCGGAGTGACGCTGTTCGGCGAGTTCATCCTGTGTCTGTCGGTCGGCCTCATGATCGCGGAGTTGTGCGATCTCGGGCTGAACGCGATCGTGGTTCCCCAGATTGTCCGTGATTCCGCGAGCCTGCGGACGCTCCTGTGGCTCAAGGCCGCCATGACCGCGGGCGTGGGGGGGATCGGTGTCGTCCTGGTTCCGGTGACCGCGTCTTTGACTTCCGTTGCCCCGTTTCTGCTGGCTCTCGCCACCCTTCATTTTCTCGGCGCGAGCTGGATCGAGTTCATGGGCACCAGCTTGCGCGCGCTTGGTCGACGAGGTGAGGAGGCCGCGTTGCTTCTCCTCTTCCGTCTGGCCCTTGTGGCCTTGGTCATCGGTGCGCCGTTTGGGTTGACCTTGCGTGGTTCGGCGTTGTCTTACGCGGCGGCCGTTGTTCCGGCTCTGGTTCTCGGTTTGGTCCTCTTGGGAAAACACCTGCCGGATCGAGGTGCGGCGGTCATGGATATCCGCGCCGTGTTGAGACAGGCCGCCCCCATGGGAGTGAACGGATATCTTTCACTCCTTTCAACCCGAGTGGAACTGTTCGTTTTGCAGGGGCCGTTCGGTTCACACGTGGTCGGATTGTTTGGAGGCGCGCTTCGCATCGTGGAGTCGCTGCTCACCCTCCCAAGCGCCATCGCCGGCGGAGCGCTTCCCGCGATCTCGCGCGAGGTGGTGACGGGTTCGCGAGGAGCGGCCCAGCGGACGTTCGGCCTCGTGGTCTGGCTCGCCGCGCCGTGTGCGGTTGGCCTTGCCGTTCGCGCACCTGAGGTTCTCGCCGTTCTCGGGCCTGGCTTCGTCGATGGCGCGCCGGCCCTGAAGATTCTCTCCGTGGGCCTTTTTCTGTGTTTCTCAAACGTGGCGCTCTTCCACGCGCTGATTGGCGCGGGCGAGACCGCGGTGATTCCCCGACTGACCGGGCTGCGCGTCGGCGTGGCTCTCGCGTTGGCGCTGATGCTGATTCCTTCGCTGGGTCTGGTCGGCGCGGCCATCTCATTCACGGGCGCGGAAGCCTTTCTTCTCGCGATGTTGACTCGCGCGGCGCGTCTTCATGTGCACATCGACGTCGCTCGACCGGTTGTCTGGTCGCTCGGTGCGTGCGTCCCTATGGCGGTTGCTCTCTCACTGTGGAACCCCGCCCTGCCGATCAGCATCGCGCTTGCCGCCCTCCTCTTCTGCATGACGGGCGCCGCGATTCTCCGTCGCGGGACGGAGATGGCGGGTCTTGCCTGATGTCCTCCTCAGTGGTGCCGCGAACGACGACGTCTTCCCCCGGGAGCCCACGTCCGGCCCGCCTTGAACTCACCGACGCCGAGAAAGGCATCTTGCTGCCCGTGGTCTATGCATCGGTCTTTCAAGCGCCCGTGAGGCTGGAGCGGCTCTGGTCTCAGATCGTTGGTGTTGAAATGAGTCCAATGGAGATGCGCCGCGCCCTTGAAGGCCCGGCACTTCGGCAGATACTGTCGCTCTCCAACGACCTCGTCTGTTTGCGCGGGTCCGATCTTGAGGCGTCCTTCATCCAACGCGAATCGTCGACACGCGCACTGCTGGAACGGCACCAGGATGTGCTGTCCTTCGTCGCGGGTCTCCGTACCGTCCGACTGGCGGCCCTCTCCGGTGGCTGTGCCCATGACGCTGCGGACGACGGAGACATCGACATTTTCGTTGTGACGGAGCCGGGCTCATTGTGGAGAACACTCCTCCGCTCCACGCTGGTAGCGAAAAGGCGGGGATGGCGCAAGCTGCTCTGCTTGAACTATCTGGTCGATACGACTGCGCTAGCACTACCCTGGCGCGACTTCTACGGCGCGTTCGAACTGATCAGTCTCCGGCCTTTCAAGGGAGAGGCCGCCCTCGCCGAACTCATCGCCGCCAATCCTTGGGTGGAATCGATGTTCCCGAATTTCTTTCGGTCAAGAGTGAACGGGCAGAATCCGTCTACCAAAAATCTGGACGGCCCTTTGGGCCGGTTCATCGAGACAACCGCCCGAATGATTCATCGTTCTTATCTCCGCTATCGTCTGCCCAATACTCCGGGCATCGAGTTGTCCGACCGCGTGGTGCGGCTTCACACCACAGACCACCGCACCCGCCTTCGGGGACTTTTTCAAGACGCTTTGCAGAACATCGGGATGGAAGCGCCGTCATGGATCTAGAGACCCAAACCGAGACCCGGCCCGCGGA
>JBDSLN010000137.1:0-5137 GCA_039916365.1 Vicinamibacteria bacterium | reverse complement strand
AGTCCTGCAGAACTTTGTGGAGGATCGATCGCATCGACGACTCGAAGGAGACGCGCGGGACCGCGAGGGCCTTGCGCAGATCCGCGGCCTTGAACTCGCGGCGTGCCTTGGCCGGCATCCTCGCGACGATGGAGTCGAGGCGACTGCCGACCCCTTGAATCATCCCCGCGATGGCGCGCTGGTACCCTCGCTGGCCTTCGAGTTTTCGACAGCCGATGGTCAGCGCCTCCAGAACTTCGGCGCGATTCTCGTCGGTCAGCCGTTCGTCGCGCGCTATGCGCTCACCCCAATCGTCGAGAAACGGCGCCGTCTCGATGAGGAAATCGAACGACTGCCGCAGCGCCCTGATCGGACGCAGCGGATAGTTGCGATGACCCTCAGGCGACAGGCTGACTTTGTAGATGCGGGCGGCGAGCGCAAAGGCCCCACTCCACGGGCGGACGTTTTCATGGGCGAGGCGACGGAAGTCCACCGCCGCTGCGGTGTGAGCGGGGGATTGAGGCCAGAAGGAAATCGATTGATCGATGTCGCCCGCGTTGTGAGTCATCACCGCGGCCATGCGAAGGGCGTCTAGTTCGCTCTTCGAGGCGAGCAGCGCCTTGAGCCCTCCAGCCTCGCGCACGAGCTCCGCTTCGATGTGGCTCCGAAGCCGCTCCGTGAGATCGGCGCGGCCAAGGTGGATGGTTCGTCCCATCGCAGCAACCAAAACAGACAGACGTTCACCATGATGCCCGGCGAAGATTCCGAGGCCGGGTGCCTCCACCGCACGCCGAGAAACCGACGCGACATCCCAGGTGCAGAACGCTTCCGTCATCTCAATCATCGGATCGAGAAGCGCAGGATCCTTGATCAGGCGCCACAGCAGGCCGCGGATCTTGGTATCGACGTCGGTGGGCACGAAGGTCGCGACGGTAGCGTGGTGACACGCCAGACAGAGACCAAAGTAGTCGAGAGTCCGATCGCTGACGAGCGCCTGAGCCGCGGCGCCCTCGGCTCGGAAGCCCGCAAGGATCGACTGAAAACCAAAGGGACCCTGCGCCAGAGTCAGGACATCACCGATTGGCAGACTGCTCGGTTGAGGCAGCCAGGGGGCCGTGTTTTGGACTTCGTTGATCAGAGTCTGGGGCGCGACGAAGCCGCGGATCGCGCGAGCACTCTGCGGGTCGATGTCGTCAGCCATGGCGCGTGCACCATAAATCAGCCGGCTATAGTCCCCGCCATCCCCACCCCATGAAATTCCCCCACCCGCTCTCGCTTCTGTTCGGCTGCATCGTTCTCGCGATGGCGCTGACCCGGATGTTGCCCGCCGGCCAATACGACCGACACAAAGACGACATGACCGGTCGTGATGTTGTGACCGCCGGAACGTATCGAGTCACGGATCCCTCTCCGCTCGGTCCGTTCGACACGCTGACCGCGATTCCTAAGGGAATGGCCGATGCCGGCTCCGTTATCTTCTTCGTTTTCCTCATCGGAGGCGCGTTCACCGTCATCGACAAGACCGGTGTGCTTCGCGCTCTGGTGGACGTCCTCGTCGATCGATCCGCCGGCCGCGGTATCTACGTGGTGCCGGCGGTGGCCGTGCTGTTCGCGACGCTCGGCGCGCTCGAGAACATGCAGGAAGAAATCATCGCGCTCATTCCCGTTCTGCTCATTCTGACCCGCCGACTCGGGCTGGATCCGCTGGTGGCGGTCGCCATGAGCGCCGGTTCGGCGGCGGTGGGCGCATCGTTCAGCCCGGTCAACCCGTTCCAGGTGCTGATCGCCCAGAAGCTGTCGCAGGTGCAACCAGGATCAGGCGCTTTGTTCCGTCTCGCCTTTCTGGTGATCGCGGTCGTGTTCTGGATTCTGATGACGATGCGCTTTGCCGCGAAGACGCGGGCCTCGGTGGTTGAGATGGTCGAGCCCGAAACTCAAAACGGCGTTGGCCTCGGCGCGCGCGGCCTCTCAATTCTTGCGGTCGTGACCCTCGCCTTCGCGGTGTTCGTGATCGGGATCATGAAGTACGGCTGGGATTTCGATCAGTTGTCCGCGCCCTTCGTGGCCATGGGCATCGTCGCGGGCTTGATCGGTGGCCTCGGTGCCTCGGGAATCGCCCTTGCTTTCGCCGAAGGCTTTGCCTCTATGGCGTCTGCGGCCATGCTGATCGGTCTGGCGCGCGCCATCTCAGTTGTGCTGGAGCAGGGTCATGTCATTGACACGTTGGTTCACGCCTTCGTCACTCCGCTCGAGGCCCTTCCCGCCTACGCATCAGCTCTCGGGATGATGGCGCTCCACGTGGTCGTGCACGTGCCCGTTCCCAGCGTCAGCGGTCACGCGGTCCTGACCATGCCCGTGTTGATTCCCGTCGGCGACCTTGTTCACATCCCGCGACAAGCGGTGATCCTCGCCTACCAGTACGGGGCGGGGATGACCGACCTCGTCACGCCCACCAACGGGGGCATGATGGCGGTCCTCGCCGCGGCGAGCGTCCCGGTCGAGAAGTGGCTTCGCTTCGCGCTGCCGTTGTTCGGAGTCTTGCTTGGCCTGGGAGCCATCGCAGTGATCACCGCCATGGCCATCGGCCTTCAGTAGGGGCTGACTGACCTACTTGACCAAGTGGTACTTGGTCTGACGACTGAGTACCCAGCGCGTCTTTCCATCGGCGCCCATGATGGCGTCTTCTTCCTGCGCTGAGCGGATAACCTGGCCGCCCCACTCAGCCACTGGCGAACTCGCCTGAAGTTCGATCGAGAACCAGGTGTTCGGGAGCATCTTGACGTCGCCTCGCCCGGGAACGCCCTCCTGGCGATCCCACAGCCCGATCAGCGGACCCGCGCCGTGGCCAAAGTCGTTGATCGGGTGCGAGTACATCGAGCCCTGAATGCCTTCCGTCTTCATCTGCGCCAGCATGGATGCAAGAACTTCGTTGCCGGTGCGTCCGGGCTTCATCTGCTCGAACGCGATGTCCTGCATGCGATTTGACTGAGCCAGCGCCTTCTGGAGACCGGCCGGCGCATCTGTCTCACCCGGCTTCAGGACGTAGCCGACATGCTGCGTGTCGGTCGCAAGACCCATCGCGTAGATGCCGAAGTCGACGTGAAGATGATCGCCATGCTGGATCACTTCAGCGTCTGGATGGGCGGTGGCCTGGAACTGCGCCGCACTCTTCGACGGGCGCTGGACAGACACGGTCGGCGGGAACCATTCACCCAGACCAAGGTCATTGACGGTCTGGCGCAGCCACCATTCGACGTCCTGCGACGTGGTCTTGCCCGGAGTGATGACTTCATTCGAGAAAGCGCGCGCGATCAACGCATGGACGGTCTTCATCATCAGGGCGTAGTACGCCTCCATCTCGGGAAGGCGGACCTCGATGTACTCGAGCGGCAGGTTTTCGGCGCGCACGATCTTCGACGACCAGGGGCCGATCGCGGCCATCAGCTGCTCGTGTTCGCCCGCTGAGAGACCGTCGGAGAATGCGTGGGTTTGCGAGATGTTGATGCCGATGGACGCCGGATTGCGCTGATCGATGATCTTGCGCAGCGTCTGCCACTGCGAGTCGCCCATGATCTCGCGCCCTGCGTTGTCGGGATCGCGGTACATCTCATAGAGACCGCCATTGCTGCCGCCGCCGAGTGCCAGCCGTTCGATGCCCTTGTCGCCGCCACGGTCGAAGAACACCAGGATGGTGCGCCGTCGCGCGTTCATGACGGAGGGCGAGATCAGAGAACGAAACACCGGGTCTTCGTTGTACTCGCGGTTGATGACCAGCCACATCGAGATGTTGTTACGGCGCATCACCTCCGGCAGAACCTTCTCCAGCCGGAGCTTCAGCCATTCCTGGCGGATCTTGTCCTGCTCTCGCAGCGACGGCAGCTTGGGGGGCATGGCCACGACGGGGGGCGCTGCGTTCGTCGTGGCGCCGAGCATCGCGACCGCCAGGCAAAGGATCGGTTGAATCAGTCTTTTCATGAAGCTCCTAAGGAGAGAAGAACGCGCGCCGGGGAGCGCCGATCTTACGGCGCGAACGGCGAGGTCAGCGGATGGTGGCGATGGGCCATCACTCGGGCTCGCGTCGATCCGGGTAGTCGAGCTTTTGAAAGTCGAGGCTCAGTTTCGAGATGACCGCCTGCCGCTTGCCGGTGCGCACGAGGGGGATCAGATCGACGAATTGCACGTCGATGCGGGTTTCTTCGCCAAGGTACTGGCGCAACACCGACAGAATCTCCTTCTCGAACAGATCCGAAGCGAAGCGGCCGCCCTTGACGACCTTGAGGACGATCGCGCCGCGCTCTTCCTGGATGACCTGGTACTGGCGCACCAAATAGTCGAAGTCTTTGAAGAGATGGGAGAAGAATGTGCCGGGCATGACACGCCCGTGCGCGCCGATGACGAGAGACTGCACCCGGCCTTCGATCTTCCCGACACGAGGCAGACCACGGCCGCAAGGACACGGCTTCGTATCGTCCATCGCCTCGGCCAGGTCACCGACCCGATAGCGGATGAAGGGCAGACAAAGGTTATTGAGATCCGTGATGACCACTTCGCCCACTTCCCCGGGGAGCGCTTTTCGTCCGTCCTTCAGGATCTCCACGATGTAGCTCTCGGCCATGACGTGATGGCCCTCGTGAGCGTTGCACTCGTAGGCGATACCGGAAAATTCGCGGCTCCCGTACTTGTCGAACACGCGAGCGCCGAACGCTTCTTCGATGATCCGGCGGCTCTCCTCAGGCAACGCCTGCGCGGACGAAATGATCCCTTTGGGACGAAATCCCGGACGACTCTTTGAGGGGCCGAGGTGCCCCGCGAGATAGTTGAACGACTCGGCATATCCGTCGATCAACACGGGTTCGAAGGAGCCGAGCCGCCCAAGGAACGCCGCCATCGCACTCTCTGACATCTCGAACGCGGGCACGAAAAGGCGTCGAAGAAGCCAGGCATCGAAACGTTCCCGGGCGACCTGGGTCGGACTCATCCCAAGCGTCTGATGCCACAGACGCGCCTGGCGATCCCCGAACTTCCAGCCCGTCCACTCCATCGCGCGCAAGGTTGAGGCGAGGCGGATCTCCAGTTGATGCTGGTCTGCGTAACAAACGAAAGGCTCGCCGGTGGAGCCTGACGTCGCGATGCGGAGGATCAAATCGTTGTCGTGATT
>JBDSLN010000136.1:0-2543 GCA_039916365.1 Vicinamibacteria bacterium | reverse complement strand
ATCGTCATGGGCAACCAGCTCGTTCGGGGGGAGCACAACATCGCGGGAGAGTTCGGCCACATCCCCCTGAACGTCGACGGGCCCCGCTGCGGCTGCGGGGCCACCGGATGTTGGGAGGCGTACGTCTCCAATCTGGCGACCCTCTCGCGCTACTTCGGACGTGATCTGCGCGAACGTCCCTTGTCGGCGGATGTCGCGGCTCTTACCATCGATGACCTGATCGCGCGCGCGCGCGGCGGGGACGGCAAGGCGCTTGCCGCATTGCTCGCCACCGGCCGTTACCTCGGCCTGGGCCTTGGCTCCGTCGTGAACGCCATCGATCCCTCCCACGTTTACATTGGCGGAGAGATTACGGCGGCGTGGGATCTCATTGAATCGACAGTTCGCGCGGCGCTCGCCGAGCGCGCCTTGACCCCGCCTTCCGGCGCCACTCCCATCACCGTGGTTCCGCCGGAGCAGTATCCGCGTCTGCGTGGTGCTGCGGCACTCGTGGCAGCGCCGTCATTTGCGGAAAGGGTGGTCGCATGAAGAACCGGATTCTTTCGGTCACAGCTGGAGTCATGCTCACCGCGTTCGCGACGCAAGCGCGCGCCCAGACCCACATCATCAAGACCTCGGCGCTCAAGGCGGATGTCGATGCCTTCTTCGATCGAGAAGTGGCCGTTCACTTCGCCGCGGTCCCTGACGAAGGTCCGCTGCCCGACAAGGTTCTTGGAGCCATCACCACCGGAGACTTCTCGTGGGGGACGTACGTCCGCTCTCTGGCCGCGTACGCGGAGACCCGCAACACCCGCAAGGTCGGTGGACGAGACGTCGTTCCTCTTATCGCGCGCGTGGGCGTGTCCGAATCGGCCAAGGGCAGCAAGGCGTTCGCGCAGCTCTACGCAGCTCTCGCTCTGCGGCACTTCGGCAAGGACATGAAGCAGAACGCGATCTGGCAATCACTTTCCGAGAGCGACCGGGTTGCATGGAGGTCGCTTCTGGATCCGACGCGCTTCTACAACCCGACGACGAGGCAGGTCATCAACCTTCCGGAGAACTATCTAGGTGTGGCGTCGCGCGTTGCGACCCTCGCGTTCCAGATGGGCGTGCTGGACGATCGCGTCTTCGTCGATTCGTTGCTTGATCGCGCGGCTCAGCAATTCGTCGAAGGCTGTCTCTACGCGGATGATGCGGGCACGACCGGCCGCTACGATCGCTACTCGAATGAGTACGCGCGCTACGTCTATGAAGCCGCCCAGACCGTCGGACGTCAAGACCTCCTGAAGGCGCTCGAGCCGACGTTAAAGGCGCAGATGAAGCTGTGGTGGGACTTGGTTGGCCCTGACGGTTATGGCTATCCGTGGGGACGCAGCCTCGGGGTCGTGAGTTACCTTGACACGCTGGAGATCGTCGCATTTCTCGCCGCGAATCCAACGTTCCGCCCCGCGCCCATCAAGGATCTGGTGAGCGAGTATCACCTCGCGTGGGTCTGGCTGAGTCACGACTACAAGCGCACGACCCACCTGCTCTCGATCTTCGATCCGGGCCGCGGCAACTACGCGTATATCTCGAAGGATCGCGAGTGGCAGCAGACCGTCGGATTCTTTGGCAAGGCCCTCATGGCCGAAGACACTTTGATGAAGTCCCTGACCGCCGAGAAGATCGATAGGTTTCCCGCGATGCCCGCGTATCCGCAAGTCGCGCGCTTCGAGTTCTTCCGCCACGGAGACCGGCCTTCCGGCGTGTGGCTGGTGCGTCAGGGCCCACTGCGCTTCACCCTGCCGTTTACCACTGGAACCAAGCCCGGCGTCGCCGACTACCTCCCGGCGCCCCATGGCCTTCCTGGCTTCGCCGTTCCGGTCGAACAGATCGTCCCCGCGGGCGCCTCTCACTATGAACTGGCGGACGGCCGTGTTCTCGTCGCGACGGACAGCGCAGACTCGATTGAGCCTTCCGCCGACGGACGCTCTGTCCGCGCGACCTGGCATCGCTTCGTGGTCGCGGGTGGCAAGGTCGGGGAATGGGTCGAGCCCGGATTTGAAGTTGCAACGACCTGGCGCATCAGAGGCAACACTCTGAGCCGTTCCGAAACCCTTACTGCCGTGAGCGATGTCACTTTGAAGCGACTGACTTTCATCCTGACCTCCACGGCGAACGGGCATGCCGTTCTTTCGAAGGATGGCGTCTCGTCGATGACCCTCGATGGGCGAGAAGGCACGCTCGAAGTCCGCACCAGCGGCGATGTCGTGCTGCCTTCGTCGATTCAGAACGTCACTGGCGGGCCGCTCAATCGCGGCGCGCGTGGCTCCATTCCCACCCACGTGACCTTCGAGACGAAGGACCTGATCCTTCAAGCCGGCAAGCCGCGCACCTGGGACCTCGCTCTCACCGTTTCTCCAGCCAAGTAAGCAAAGGAACTTCCAACGATGAGTACTGCCGACGTTGTTCATCAAACCTGGAACTGGTCGACCATCCCTAAAGAGACGCTCGCTCCGGGCATCGAACGCCAGATGATCTACGGCGCGACTTTGATGATCTGTCGCCTGACCTTTGCGCCGGGC
>JBDSLN010000135.1:0-2810 GCA_039916365.1 Vicinamibacteria bacterium | reverse complement strand
GAAGCCGAGAAGGAACGCGCCGCTCGCAAGTCGGGCGTACCGCGCACCAAACCTGCCGCCGCTCCGGTGCCGGTGGTCGCGGCCGCTCCGGCCGTGCGGCTCGCGCCCCGCGTCGCGGTCAAGCCGGTCGAACCTGCGCCCGAGCCTCCCTTTGTCGCGACGCCTGTGATCAGCGCGAAGGTCGCCGCACTTGAAGAAGTTGCGGTGGTGGCTCCAGCGCCTGTCGTTGAGGCACAGGTCGAGCCGCGGGCACCGGTCACGGTAGCACCCATCGGCCGTGCGCGGAAAGCCGCCGCAGTGGCGGCACCTGAACCCGCTGTCGAGACGGAAGCAGTCGTCGACGGCAGCCCGGCCCCCAAATTCACGGCAACCGAAGGTGACCTGGGTCTCGGCGACGATGATGTCATCGAAGGCGGTGTCCCCGCGGTCGGCCCTTCCGCTGCCCCCGTGCGCATGACGCCTCGTATCGCGCCTCTTCGTCCCGTCGGACGTCCCGCCGCCGTAGCGATAGCGGCAACTCCGGATGCACCCGAAGGGGACGCTCCGACCGAGCCGGTCGCGCCACCAACGCCCTTGGTGGTCAGACCGATTGCTCCCGTCATCCGCGCGATTCGTCCCATCGCGTCCGCGTCCCGCACAAGCGGTCAGCATCGCGTGGCGACCCGTCCCGGGGCCCCTCCGCAGCGTCCGGGGCTTCGTGGGGGCACGCCGGGCGTTCGTGGCGCGCAGACCCCTACCACGACCACAGGCCCCGCGGGGCGTCCCGGCGGTCCTCCGTCCCCGACGTCGCAGCCGTCTCCTGGCAATCGTCCCGGCGGCTATCGTCCCGGCATCGGCGCGCGCCGCCAGTCGCGCGACAAGGGCGCTCGCGAGATCACGCCCATCGTCGCGCAGGAGCGTCCGAAGTGGACAGGTCCACTTCGTCCGATCACTATCACCGAAGGCGTTACGGTCAAGGAGCTGTCGGAGCGTATGCCCGACGCCAAGAACCGGGACATTCTGAAGTACCTCATCGGTAAGGGACTGATGCTGACGGTTAACCAGACCCTCGACATCGAGATCGCGCAAGACGTCTGCCGCGAGTTCGGATACGACGCGACGGTTCGGTCCTACGAAGAGGAAGTCGTCCAGGAACAAAGCGAAGAGACGAGCAGCGTGGGCGCTGTCCCGCGCGCGCCTGTCGTCACCGTCATGGGCCACGTCGACCACGGTAAGACGTCGCTCCTCGATGCGATTCGCGAAACGCGGGTGGCCGAGCGCGAGCACGGCGGCATCACCCAGCACATCGGCGCGTACAAAATCGAAGTGCGCGATCGGGCGGTGGTCTTCCTCGACACGCCGGGTCATGAAGCGTTCACTTTGATGCGTTCGCGCGGCGCGCGCGTCACCGACATCGTCGTTCTCGTCGTTGCGGCAGATGACGGTGTGATGCCGCAGACGCTTGAAGCGCTCGATCACGCGAAGGCGGCGGGCGTCCCGATCGTGGTCGCGGTCAACAAGATCGACAAAGCGGAAGCGCAGCCGGATCGTATCCGTCAGCAGTTGGCCGACCGCGGCCTCCTTCCCGAAGAGTGGGGAGGTCAGACGGTCTTCGTCAACGTTTCGGCGAAGAAGAAGCAGAACCTCGATCAGCTTCTCGAAATGATCTTGCTTCAGGCCGACCTCGGCGAATACAAGGCCACGCCCGACAAGCCCGCGCGTGGCGCGGTTATCGAATCGCGTCTGGACAAGGGTCGTGGTCCCGTCGCGAACATTTTGGTTCAGGACGGTACACTGCGGATTGGCGACGTCGTGGTCGCAGGTGCCGTTTCAGGCCGCATCCGCGCTCTGATGAACGACCGCGGCGAACGCATCCGCGAAGCGGGTCCGTCGACGCCGGTTGAAATTCAGGGTCTCGATGATGTTCCAGAGCCTGGCGATTCGCTGTTCGTGGTCGAAGACTCGGTCAAGGCCCACACCATCGTTTCGTTCCGACAGCAGAAGCAGAAGGACAAGCAGCTTGCCCTTCAGTCGCGTATCCGACTCGAAGCGATCTCGAAGCCCGGCGCCACCGACGGTCCTATCGAATTGCCCCTCGTTCTGAAGGCCGACGTTCAGGGTTCCGTCGAAGCGCTGTCCGAGCAGTTGAAGAAGATCCCGCAGGACAAGATCCGTCTTCGCATCATCCGTTCGGGTGTGGGTGCGATCAACGAAGGCGACGTTCTTCTGGCTGCAGCATCCGAAGGCATCGTGGTCGGCTTCAACGTCCGCCCGGAACGCAAGGCGACCGAATTCGCTGAGCGCGACAACATCGAAGTCCGCCTCTACACCGTTATCTACGACGTCGTGGACGATCTGACCAAGGCCCTCGAAGGTCGTCTGGCGCCCGCGTTCAAGGAAGTCATTCTCGGCCAGGCCAAGGTGCAGGAGACGTTCAAGATCTCCAAGATCGGAACCATCGCCGGTACGATCGTCACCGAAGGCAAGGTCACGCGTCAGGCGCAGGTTCGCCTTTTGCGAGACAACATCGTCATCCACACCGGCAAGGTCTCGTCGCTCAAGCGTCACAAGGACGATGCTTCCGAAGTGCGCGCTGGCACGGAATGCGGCATTGGCATCGTGGACTTCAACGACGTGAAGCCGGGCGACATCATCGAGTTCTTCATCATGGAGAAGTATCGCGAGACGTTGTAAAAGCTGGGGGGCCGCAGATTGCCGACGGACTCTCGTGCTCAGCCCCCCAGACCCCCGGTTCGCTCCGGCCGGAGTGAATCCGGCCTCCGCTCAGTTGCACACACCGATAGTGTCTCCCGTAGATCGCACAGAGCGCC
>JBDSLN010000134.1:0-6712 GCA_039916365.1 Vicinamibacteria bacterium | reverse complement strand
GGGCGGAACCCTCGCCTGGTTCTCGATCACCACGCCGTTCGGCGACACGACCTTTCGCTTCATCGAGCGCAAGGGCTATCAGGCGCTGTTCCCTGGTTTCGAGGCATACCCGACGCCAAAGGGCGGCTTGAATCGTTTCGGCTTCCAGGGCTTCGATCACACCACCTCGAACTTCCAGACCATGAAGCCGGCGCTTCTGTGGATGGAATACGTGATGGGCTTCGAGCAATTCTGGGGGGTTGAGTTTCACACCACCGACGTGGGCAAAGAAGACAAGACCCACGGGTCGGGCCTGCGCTCCGTGGTGATGTGGGACCGCGCGTCGGGCGTGAAGTTCGCGAACAACGAACCATGGCGCCCCTTCTTCAAAGCGTCGCAGATCAACATCTTCAACGAGGAACTCCGCGGCGACGGCATCCAGCACCTGGCGATCTCAGTCAAGGAAATCGAGAGCTGTGTGCGCGGCCTGCGTGGCCGGGGCGTGGAGTTCATGCCCACGCCTTCGACCTATTACGACATGCTTCCGAATCGCCTGAAGCAGTTGTCGATCGGCTCCATCGACGAGAACCTCGAAGTGCTTCGGGAGCTCGAGATCCTGGTTGACGGCGACGGTCCCAGGTCTTACCTGCTGCAGATCTTCCTGCGTGAGGCCTCCGGCCTCTACAAGGAAAGCGCCGCCGGCCCGTTCTTCTTCGAGATCATCCAGCGCAAGGGCGACCAAGGATTTGGCGCGGGCAACTTCCGCGCTCTGTTCGAGTCGATCGAACGCATGCAAAGCGCATAAATCGTTCAGACCTTGGATCGGCAGAGGATTCGGATCCTCGGATCACCCGCGTCGAGAACGCTCACCCGATCCAACTGGGCAAAGGCGTCGAAGACGCCGGCCGTTTTCGCTGGATCTGGTTCGTCGCTCAAGAGACAGACATTCGACTCCGACGCGACTCGGCCGAACGAGGCTCTGACGTCCTGGATCGGACGCAGGTCTTCGAATGAGTAGCCTCGAAACAGAGTGGGAGGCTCGTACCAGTAGACCGGTCCGCTGCGCGAGGTGTAGCCGCCACCGACTTTGAGACGCGGGGCGTAGGCGCTCGCCGCTACCGCGCCGTGATGGAACGGAAACGCGAGAACAACTCCGTCTGATCCGACCTGGGTCTGAACGCGCGCCAGGGCCTGCCGCCAATCCTCTCTCGCGGCGGGGACGCGGGTGAGATAGCGGGACGTGGAGATCAGGTTTCCTGCCGCAACGAGAAGCGCGAGAGCGACACCGAGGCGGCGCATGCACGCGAAGCGACCGGCGAGCAACAGAAGAAACGCCGCCATCGGCAGGACAAAGTAGCGCGGCGCGAAACCGATCGGAACCGCACCGTCGATGACGGCAACCATCACCGACCACAAGACGCAGGCGCGGACCAAGAGTCCCTCTGCCGAGATTCGACCGGACCGAAATCCCGCCGTGAGGGACGCCGCGAGGAGCAGCGCGACGACCAACGCCGCGATAAGTGCGGCCGCCAACCGGCCGTCGAAAGGAGCAGGCGCAAGGCCGAAAAGGATTGAGGACGGCGAAAGTCCGTTTGTCCAGTTGGGTATTCCTGGCGCGCCATGACTTTTGATCGCAGCGACCTTCAGGAGGGCCGGCAGAGCGAGGGCGCTGGCGCCGGTGGCGACCGCGAGCAGTCGCCTTCGCGAGATGCGCGCGCGAGCTTCGAACATCCAGAGCGCCACCATGAAGAGGCCGAGGTACGAGAAAAGACTGCCGACGAAGGCCGCGACCAACGCGAGGTGGTCCTTTCGGTTGGACGGTTCGCCACCCAAACATCCCAGAAAGGCCATTCCGAAGGCCAGGAGCGCAGAGTAAGGCCTCAGCTCATGCGAGAAAGTGAAGACGTAGCTGGAACTCGGGATCACGAGAAATGAAATCAAAGCACCTCGTCGGCCGAACCGGCGACGTGCGGCCTCGATGCCGAGGAACACCGCCATCGCTCCGAAGGCAACCGGAACGAGGCGTAGACCTTCATTGCGCAAGCCGAACAAGGTCGCCAGCTTGATCAGCGCGTAGAACGAAGGAGGGGTGAATCCGTCAAGATTCGCTTGAGGAATCAGATCGCTCCATGGCTGCGACGCCACCCAGACCGTGAACAGTTCGTCGTAGGCCAGGCTTTGCCAATCGGCCGTGGCCAGCGCCATAAGCAGGAACGCGCTCGCGCCGACGAACGCAGAAGCGCGCGAGTTCAAGGCCCGGAGGGAATCAGTGCGCGTGGGCCTGCTGCTTCTCGGCCTTGCGCACGACCATCAAGTGATCGTGATGGTTGTTGTCGGGATAGCCGTAGCGGAACTGCAGAGCGTTCTCCGCCTGAGTCGTGTACAGGTCAAGCATGTCCTTGGCCGCGGCGGAGGGGGCGGGAAGAAACGGCCCTTTGTATTTGCCGTACGCCACGACTTCAAATCCGGCGGCGCGCGAATACTGCGGAGGAATGCCCGTCGAGTCGGACAACATGAAGTCCATGCTTGCCAGGAGATAGTTGCGGACGCTGGAGAAGTCTCCGCTCCAAAGCAGATAGCTCGCCGCCTTAGTCATCGCAGAAATCTGTCCGCGCAAGTGAAGGTACCTGAGGATCTCCGGATCCTTCTTGAATCCCGCGTTTGAAAGATCTGCGGCGATATGGCGATGAATCCGAAGAGGCGCTTTGGGATCCCCTGCCTTACGGAACGTGATCTCGGAGTTCGAGAACGCGTCTGAAAAGCTCGGCGCTTTCCAGATGCGATTCAGCTTCGAAGCGACATGTTTCCTGCGTGCTTCGATCTGGTGCGCGGAAATGCCCTGAACGGAACCGTCGGGCGCAATATCGAAGAAGCGCAGGCCCACCGGTTCCTGGTCGTGAACGGCGAGGCCGACGAGGAAGAACGAGAGCTGCCCGGGAATGTCGCCCGCTTCGAGCTGGATCATGTTCTCGCTGGTCGACTCAGTCCAGATGAGCAGGCCACTGACCCTGCGTCGCACTCTCTGGAGGCCGAGTTCGAGATCCTTCGCAGAAATGCCATCAATGATGCGCGGATCACCAACATGCTCAAGAGACAGCGTGGTCACTTCCTTGAGGTTCGGATACGTGGTCAGCGCGGAGAGAAGGTCTCCGCCGCCAAAGGGATAGACGATCGTTTCCGACAGTCCTTTTGGCTGAAGAGAGGCGAGGAACGGCTGGGCCAGGGGGACGTACTTCGTCTTGTAGCTGTCGATCGTGGGTTGGAAGGCCTCGCAATGAGCGGCGACCACGGCTTGCAGAGCGGTGGGAACCGGTTCGTTGCCGGCGCACGCGATCATGCGGAACATCAGCCGGACTTCTCTATCGAAGTTCTGCGCGGGGTCGAACTTCTGCGCCAGCCGGGCAGTGGGAACGATGGGAGATGCCACCGCAGGCTTGGTGAGCGGCTGGGGAGCTACGGTTTGAGCGCGGGCACGGGGCGAGGCCAGCAAAAGGCTGAAAAGAGCGAGAGCGGAGACTAGGGTTTTGGTCGGGGACATGACAGCCCGAGAGAGTAACATCCGCCGTCCCATGAGTGAGAGCCATGGCCATCTAGGCCTCAGATCCGGGATCGGCCTGGTCGTGTCCAACATGGTGGGCGCGGGTGTTTTCATCAGCGCCGGGTTTATGGCCCAGGACCTGACCCCGTCTCAGATCCTGCTCTCATGGACCCTCGGCGCCATCATTGCTCTCTCTGGCGCGCGCGCCTACGCAACGGTTGCCACCTGGGTGCCGAAATCGGGCGGCGAATATCGTTACCTCTCGGATCTCATGCATCCCGCACTCGGGTGCCTTGCCGGATGGGGCTCGCTGCTCGTGGGCTTTTCGGCTCCCATCGCGGTCGACGTGCTGGCGGCGGGCGAGTTCGCTCGCACCATGGGCAGTCCTCTTCCCGCTGCTGTCTTTGGCGCGCTCGTGCTCGTTCTTCTAGGCGCGATGCACGCGATGGACCGCCGCATTTCGAAGGGCGGGCACAACCTGCTGTTTGTCGCGAACGGGCTGCTGCTCGCGGGGTTTGTGCTCACCGGCCTTTTCTTCGGTCAGAACACCTGGCCGACCTGGGTTCCCGCCGCCGCGTCAACGGCTCAGGGCTTCCCGACGGAAGCCTTCGCCCGCGGACTATTTTTCATCGCCTTCGCGTTCTCCGGCTGGAACGCCGCGATCTATGCCGCTTCGGAATTTCGTAACCCCAGGCGCGATGTCCCTCGCGCGCTCCTCATCGGATGTACGTTGGTTGCCGCGCTCTATCTGGCGGTCAACTGGGTCTTCGTGGCGAACCTGGCTCCCGGCGACTTCAAGGTGGTCTTCGGCTACGACGAAACAAAAGTGACGCTCGGGCACGTCATCCTGACGCGCCTCCTTGGCCCCACCGGCGGATTCGTGATGTCGTTCCTCGTCCTGGTCGCTTTTGCTTCAGCCGCGAGTGCGATGACGATCGTCGGGCCGCGTGTCTACGCGACGATGGCGGCGGATGGCTTTCTGCCCGCGTTTTTGCGGGTCGAGAAAGGCGAGCCGCCCGTCCGGGCGATCCTGCTGCAGTGCGCCGTCGCGTTGCTGATCCTCGCCACGCACGATCTTCAGCAGGCGCTCGCGAACGTCGGCGCCATCCTGACCCTGTTCGCGGCGCTCGTGTCCATCGCAATCTTTCGGCGTGCCTTCTCTTCAGACCCGAGCCTCGAAAAGCCAAACCTGCTGACCCTGATCGCGGCGTTCATTCACGTCGCCTCGTCTGCGTTCATGCTGTATTTCGGATTCCGAGAGTCAACGCGATTGCTGATCTGGGTTGCGGTCGTCGCAGCGGCCGGTCTGAGTTTCTGGGCGATGGCTCGGCCCAGAGCGACCAGGGAGAAGAGCTAAGCCCTTCACGCCCAGATACGGAGTGGCGGCTAGACCGCGGTTCCGGTGGCGTGTCCTACGGCGGCTGTGATCGCCATCGCGAGCGCGCCCCAGAACACCACGCGCAAGGCAGCCCTTACGACCGGGGCTCCTCCGGTGTTGGCGGCGAGGGCCCCGAGGGCGGCGAGGAAGACCAGGGATGTGCCACTCACGATCTGCGCGATCAGGTGCGGGGGAGCGAGGAGCGCAGCCAAGAGTGGGCATGTGGCGCCGGTGGCAAAGGTGATGGCCGAGGTGATCGCCGCCTGGATCGGACGCGCGGTGGTGATCGATGAAATGCCGAGTTCATCGCGCGCATGCGCGCCCAGCGCGTCATGAGCGGTGAGTTGTTCAGCAACCTGAGACGCCAGTTCCGGAGTGAGGCCCCGCGACTGATAGATCATCGCCAGTTCGAGGTGCTCCGACTCCGGTTCCGTCAGCAACTCCTGACGCTCCTTGTCGAGGTCCGCCGCCTCCGTATCCGCCTGTGAGCTGACGGATACATACTCGCCAGCCGCCATGGACATCGCCCCGGCCACCAGACCCGCGAGGCCCACGGTCAGCATTTCGGCCCGCTCCACCCTGGCCGAGGCAATGCCGACCAGAAGACTGGCGGTTGAGACGATGCCGTCGTTGGCGCCGAGCACGGCCGCGCGGAGCCATCCAATGCGATCGGTGCGGTGTCTTTCTCGGTGTACGGAACGGGACATGATTTTGGAGGCGCAGTCGCCTTATGTACATCCTACGTTGATGCGTCGAAGCGCGGCAGCGGGGCGCGCCCTTAGTACACTGGCTTCCTCTTGTCCGGAGAACTTCCATGATTCTGCGCGCATTCTTCTTGACCGCGCTCCTCGCCCTGCCGCCGGTTTCCCTGCACGCGCAGGATGCGTCGGAACGCCTTCTCCAACTGACGCGCGTGCCCGGTGTTTCGGGTCATGAGACTTCTTGACGAAGTCCAAGTTCTCGCCACGGTTGGCGAAGGGAGTCGACCAAGTTGCGTTCCAGACTGCTCTGGTGAAGTACCTGAAGACATCGACAGCGCCCAACAACCCCGCCCTGAGGAAGTTCCTGAAGCCAGACCTTGCTAAGAAGGAGTATTTGGACCTCTTGCCGGACATTCGGGCCGGATTGGCGCACTGGGTGGAGCCCGAGATCCTGCCGTGATGACTGGTCAGAGGAGCGAGGCTCCGAAGTTGCGGCCGCCGTTGCGGCTCGTGTGGGGTTACTCTCATGGCTTCCCCACCGGTCGCCCGAGGACGTCTTCGACGACGACCCTGCTGCTCTCCCGCGGACATCGGTGCCTTGCACTCGAGTCGGCGACTGGGAAGAAGATCTGGGAACACGATTCGGGAAGCAGGCGCGAGTCGATCCCGGCGTTCGTTGTCACGGGCCATGTTGGGATCGCCGTGCATAACGGCGAGTCGAAAGGAATGTATCTCGTAGATGAGCAGACTGGGAAGGTGGTTCACCGCTATCGATGGTGGACTGTTCCCGTGGGAGACGAGGTCGCGATCGGGGGAGGAGGCAGCTACATCATGGCGGCCTCGTTGCAGACGGAGGAGAAGCTTTGGGAGCGTAGCTTCGGAGGACAATCTGCTAACTGGGTGCGAGAGTATATTGCGGACGACGCCCTTGTGGTGTGGTGTCAAGGTGGCGGCGCAGTCCACTGTGTCAACGCCAAGACGGGCGAGCCGGTGTGGGAAACGTCAGTGGCTGACTTGTGGCGAACGGTTGGGGACGACAAGATACCCGGCGAAGTCGACGAACCGATCAAGCGTTTTGGTGACGTCCTCGTGCTACCGGTCCATAGGGGATTGGTC
>JBDSLN010000133.1:0-3690 GCA_039916365.1 Vicinamibacteria bacterium | reverse complement strand
GGTGGTCCACGAAAACCGCGGACTGAACCCCCACATCGAGGATGTCGCGCGGCGCGTGGCTCTGGAGGGCTACATGGCGTTCGCTCCGGATGCTCTCTTTCCTCTCGGCGGGTACCCAGGCGATGAGGACAAGGCCCGCGAAGTCTTCCCCAAGCTTGACCAGGCGAAGACGCGCGAGGACTTCGTGGCCGCGACCGCGTGGCTTAAGGGTCGCGCCGACTCCACCGGCAAAGTCGCAGTCGTCGGCTTCTGCTACGGCGGATCGATCGCGAACATGCTCGCCACCCGCGTGCCTGATCTCGCGGGCGCGGTTCCCTTCTACGGCGGGGCGCCCGCCCTCGAAGAGGTCAAGAACATCAAGTGCCCGATGCTCATTCACTACGCTGAGAAGGATGAGCGTCAGGTCCAGGCGTGGCCCGCGTTCGAAGAGGCGCTCAAGGCGAACAAGGTCAAGTACGAAGGGTTCGTTTACGCGGGCGCGCAGCACGGCTTCAACAACGACACGACGCCTCGCTACGACAAGGCGGCGGCCGACCTCGCCTGGAAGCGCACCGTCGACTTCTTCGAGGCAAACCTCAAAGGGTAGGGAACGATCACGAAATTTCGGTGGGCATGTCCGGAACGCCGCAGCGACGGCAAACACACGCGCGTCCCTTCGCCTCTTCAGGAAGACGCTGAAGCGCGCTCGGCGTGATCGTGACTTGAGAACACCAGCAGGCGATCGAACCCGCGGCCATCCCGCAGGCGTTGGGCAGCTTGCAGAGCGGGCACACCCCCGGGTGCAGAGGAGGCGCGCTCATGACTTCAGTTCCCTTCGAATCGCGCACGATCAGGCCGCGTTGGTCTTGGAGACCATCGCCGGACGCGAGGGGAGGCCGTCCTTCGTGATCACTTGAAGGGTCGATTGGCGAGCGATGAGGTGGGTGATCTCGTTAGCGACCCTCTCGCGCAGCGCCTGTGGGCCGACGACCTCGGCACGGGTGCCGAAGCCAAGCGCGATGAAGCACGCCTGGTCTTCGTCATCAAACTCAGCCTCGCGCATCACCCAGCCCTCTTGATCAGCCGTGACATCGGTAGGCGAGCCGTGGCGGCGCCACATCGCAAGTTTCTCCGCGGCCCGCGCATCCACACGCAAGGTCGCGACGTACGGCTTTCGGCCGTCGCGGAAATGATCGGTGGACGACTTCCAGTGCGTGGCGAGGTTGAATCCCGAAGGGCGGACGCATGGCGTGTCGAGAATCACAGGTTCGAGGACACGAGAGACGCGGAAGGTGCGAAAGCCGTCCTTGGTATTGGCGACGAGGTACCAAGCGCTTCCTTTCGCAACAAGACCGAGCGGATCCACCGTCCGCTCCGTGAGCGCGCCATCAGGCTTCCGATACTGGAAGGACAGCGTCCGGTCCCTCGCCACCGCTTCCTGAACCCGCGGCAGCGCATCCACGGCTTCCGTTAGGCCGCGCCAACCGGTGGTATCCACGTGGAGACGCTGGCGGATTGCGTTGGCCTGAGCGCGCATCGAGACGGGAAGAGAGGCCATCAGTTTTCCGAGCGCTCGTTCGGCCGCGGCGGCGAGACGCGGGTCGCCCAGGACACGGGGCTGGGCCATGAGAAGAGCGCGGAGTTCCGCTTCGTCGAGGCCCGGGACCTGCGTGCGCCAGTCCTCATCGAGTTGCCAGCCACCCTGCGCTCCACGAAGCGCATAGACCGGGACGCCAGCCGCGCCCAGCGCTTCCATGTCCCGATGGACGGTGCGCCCCGACACCTCTAGACGCGCCGCCATTTCACGCCCGGTCATGCGGCCGCGCGACTGAAGCAGCAGAAGAGCGGAGAGAAGGCGATCAGCTTTCATACAAACCTCATTTCGTGAACGTACGCGAATTCATGACGATCAACGTCCGCTACAACCTGAACAGATAGCTGAACTTCATGAAGAAACCGTCGTTGGTCCGCTTCAATCGCCGGAACGCGAACGCGTCATCATCGACCACGGAACTTCCATAGCCTGCGAAGAACACAGTTCCGGGAGTGGGCTGCCACGCGAAGAGCGCATCGATGCGCAGGCCATTGCTGGCACTTCTCAGAGCGGGGTCAAAACCGCCCGCTGCGTTGCGGATAAAGAGCGGGCGCTCGGTGCGTGAGCTGTCGACGAGATCATCCTGAAACTGCGCGTTGTACTCGGTAATCACGCGGCCGAAGATCGCGCGGGTTGCCTGGTACTCGAGCTTGAGCCGGGGAATCTGACGACGTGTGACCAGCGAGTCATCGGTGCGACGCTTCACCTGTTGCAGGTTGTAAAGAAGATTCGCCCGCAGCTTCTCAGTGGGACGCCAGTCCAACTGCACGGTGAGGTAGGCGATGTTGCCACTCGCCCACTCGGAGAAATTCTCGTCGCGTCCCCAAACGGCGTTCGTGGAGCCGGAGAAGTGCTTGTACTCGGGTGTGGTGAGACTCAGAACCCAGTCAAGGTTCGGAAGGGTCGGAACGCCGGTGAAGGGAATGTAGGTCCCGGGGCGATCACCCTGGATCACAACGCCCGTGTAGAGACCGGGGTCGTAGCCGAAGGATTCAAGGAGGACTGATGCGCCAACTCTCCAGCCACCGCGCAACGTGGCGTTGTTGTTGAGGTGAAGCTTCTTGTCCTGCACGCCGCCTTCGCCGAAGAACGCGGCGTACTTCCACGTGCCGTCCACCACAAGGTCGCTGTTCCAGGCTTGAATCAGGCTTCCTTTCTTGCCGAAGAAACTGACGCGCTGGTCGATGGCGGCGCGCGCGATGCCGGCGCGACTGATGAATCCCGATCGAGCGCGGAAGTCGGAGTCAATTCCATTGACGGTGGCGCGCGTTCCATAGCGCTTGCCGTTGCGATTGAAGATCGCCTGGAACAACGGTGCCGTGAGCTTGGTTCCGGCGCGACGGTCGCCCGAGAAGGCACCCTGCAGGTCGAGGGTCGACACCTGGCCGAACGCGATGCGCGCGTCAATGCCACCCACCCGGTTCCAGTCGTCGCCGTCGATCTTGTCGGTGTACACCAGGCCAATGCGCGACCGCTTCCCAAGATCGCGACGGACGCGGAGGATGTTGTAGAAAGGATGGTTCGAGCCGGTTCGTGAGGTGACGTCGTCATCGACTGCGGTGAGCAGCCCGACGCTGGTTCCGGACAGAGTTCCCGTCAGCTTCACGGCACTCAGGGGCGCCACGATGCGTCTCGTGTAGACAAGGCGATTGGGCGTGGCGAACTGCTCCAGGCCATCGAGGAAGAACGGACGCTTCTCATCAAAGAAGAGAGCGTTGCGCGGGTCGTACTGGATCTGGCTGGTGTCCGATTCGACCTGGGAGAAGTCCGGATTGATCGACCCGGTCAGCGAAAGATTGGGCGTGACACCCCAGCGCACGTTGCCTCCGACTTCGGGACGCTTCGCGTCATAGCTCCAGCCTGAAGAACCATCGGGTGCGCCATCGACGCGACCGGTGAACTCTGGATTGAGGTCGAGCACCAGGCCGGGCTTCAATTCCCGCATGCCTTCGATCACGCCGCCTTGAGCGAGGAACGAAGTGGCATCGCGTCGCGCGGGAACCCATGAGTCTTCGAAGCCCGTGTTCTGGCTCTTCCGGAGAATGTGAAGTCCCCAGTTCTGCGTGTCGGTCTTCTGATAGCGCAGGCTCTTGAACGGGACGCGCACCTCGATCTCG
>JBDSLN010000132.1:0-4318 GCA_039916365.1 Vicinamibacteria bacterium | reverse complement strand
CCGTCGATATCGGAGGAGGCGTGACGCTTGACGGCTGGATGCTGAAGCCGCGGTCGTTCGATGCGAAGAAGCGCTATCCGATGATCACGTATGTGTATGGTGAACCCGCCAGTCAGACGGTCACGGACCGCTGGGGCGGCGGACGCATGCTGTTCCACCGAGCCCTCGCGGAAGCGGGCTATCTCATCGTCAGCTTCGACAATCGAGGCACGCCTGCGCCTAAGGGTGCTCCTTGGCGGAAAGTCGTCTACGGAACCGTGGGCGATCTCTCCTCGAAGGAACAGGCGGCCGCGGTCAAGGCGCTGGCTGCGCAACGTTCGTACATCGACACAGAACGCGTGGGCGTTTGGGGATGGAGCGGTGGCGGTTCCAACACCCTGAACGCGATGTTCCGCTTCCCTGATGTGTTCCAGGTCGGAGTCTCCGTGGCACCGGTTCCTGATCAGCGCCTCTACGACACGATCTATCAGGAACGCTATATGGGCGTGCCTCAGGACAACGCGGAGGGCTACCGCGTGGGATCTCCAATCAATTTCGCGGAAGGCCTCAAGGGAAAGCTTCTGATCGTGCACGGTTCGGGCGACGACAACGTTCACTACCAGGGCACGGAGCGTCTGGTGAATCGGCTCATTGAGCTGGGAAAGCCGTTCGACACCATGGTCTATCCCAACCGCACGCACGGGATCTCCGAGGGACCGGGGACGACCACCCACGTCTATCGGCTGATCGCGCGCTACTTCCTTGACCACCTTGCGGCCGGTCCCCGCTAAGCCAGGCCGATGTCGTTCGACCTCTCTGCGCGGCGGATCGTGCCGGCCGCAGTCGGCCTCACGCTGCTGTTCTTCGTGTTGCTCGACGTGGCGGGACGCTTTCGTCAGCCGATCATGGTGGACATCGGTCCATCCACCGGACGTTACGGCTCTGGCTTCGAAGACAGTGAGGAAACGCCGCCGACCACCTCGCGCTGGACGCGACAGGATGCCGAGTTCGATGTTCCCTTGAACGTCAACGCGTCGGTGGTTCATTTCTCCGTGCGGGCGGCGCGCTACGTCGACGAACCGACACACATCAATGTCACCGCAGGCGGCCAGCCTTTCGCGGGCTTCGATCAACCGCGCGGACGTCAGCGTATTCAAGAGCTGGATGCGCCTGTGCCGGAGGGACCGCTGCATCTCGGCCTTCACAGCGAGGATCCGAAACTCGGCATGGCGCTCGACTGGATCCGTGTCGAAGGTGCGCGCTGGAGCGTTCCGCTGCGCGAATGGACGGTCTGGATCCTGCCGACGGGCCTGACGCTCGCGCTCATGTTGTCGGGCGCTTCTGTCGGGCTCGCCGGTTTGTTGACTGGGTTGATCCTCTCGGGGCTCGCGGTGATCGCCGCTATTGATCCGTTTGGATTCGTCCACATCGCGCGCGATGTCTCAGTCCCGGCCATCGCGTTGTCGTGTCTCGCCGCGTTGATCTTCCGCGGGCAGACATCAGTGGTCGTCGCGATCGCCGCGACTCTGCTACTGAAGGGCGGCTTCCTGTTCCACCCGGACTACTTCTACAACGATGTCCGCCAGAACGATCGCTACGTGGGAGCGCTCAAGTCGTACCAGGGTTCGTTCCTGGAGCGATCCCGTAAGGCGCAGGTGGATCTAGGTGTCGGTTATCCGCGCATCGTCGCTGGAAAGAAGTACGCCTTCCCTTACTCGCCGATCTTCTATCTGCCCTTCACCGCCCTGCCTTCCGACCGTGACCTTGTGGTGCGCGCCATCAAACATGTCGCGCTCTTCACCACCGCCATGGAGGTCGCTCTTGCCTTCGTGCTGGCGCGCCTGCTCGTGCCCGCTGCGGCGTCCCTCGCGGCGTGGCTGACCTTCGCCTTTCCGATCCTGACCAGCCGGATGCTGTACGCGATGTGGTCGACGCTTGCCGGCCACGCGCTGGACCTTCTGGTCGTGCTCATGGGCGCGTACCTGCTATCGAGGCCAAAGGATGCGAAGGCGTCGACGTTTCTTTTCGCTGCGACTCTCGCGACCTTCCTCATTTATGTGTCGAGTCTCTTCAACACCAGCGCCTTCCTTGTGATGCTCGCTCTACTCGCCTCGAACGTACGCTGGCGCGTGATCGGGATCTGGCTTGCGGCCGCCTTACTCGTGGTCTTCGGGATGTACGGAGCGTTCACGACGGCCTTTGTCACGGAGATCCTTCCCGTGGTGATGTCCGGAAGTCATGGAGGCGCCGCTGCGGTGGCATCCGCTCCGGCGGATGGTGGAGGCCTCGTGGGCGCCTTCGCGCGGATCGTCGTGTTCTCGGGCTACGGCTTCCCGCTGTTCGCGGTCGCGGGTCTGATCCTGATCGCCAAACGCAAGGACCCGGCCGCCTTGACCATGAAGGCCTACGCGCTGGCCTTCCTGGGCCTGGTCCTGCTGCGCGGCCTCGCCTTCGGACTCTTCAAGGACCTGAAAGAGATTGAGTTCGCGGGCCCCGCCTTCGCGATTCTGGCCGCAACCGCGATCGGTCGCATCGAGTCGCCGGTCGCCCGTAAGTTGATCGCCACCGGGCTCGTGCTCGGTGGAATCTGGATGCAATACGGGTCGTTCGACACATGGAGTCAGCTCGTTCTTCGGTAGAGTCGCGGGCTCTATGTCAGCCGTCCAAATCAAAGACGCCACGTTCGCGGTCACCGGAGGCTGCGGCTTCATCGGCGCGGTCGTCGTCCAGCAGCTCATCGATGCGGGCGCGAAGCGTGTTCTGGTTCTGGACTCCCTGAAAGCGGGACGTCGCGAACGCCTGCAAGAACACGGCCGGATCGACTTCGTTCGGGCGACACTGGGTGAGATGCCCCTCGCCGAGCTCACCCGGCTCTTCAACAGCGTTGACGGTGTGTTCCATCTGGCCGCCGAGAAGCACCGGCCATCCCTCGACTCGCCGCGCGATCTTGTCCTGACCAACGTTCTAGGCACGCGTGATGTCGTCGAAGCCGGCCGCGAAGCCGGAATCAAGAAGCTCGTCTTCTCCTCCTCTCTGTATGCGTACGGGCGGATGTCGGGACCTCCGATGGTCGAGACGGAAGCGCCACATCCTCATACGCTCTACGGCACCACGAAATTTGCCGGGGAAAACCTGGTCGACGCAGCGTATCGCGCCGGCGCCTTCGCAACCGTTTCCCTTCGCTACTTCTTCGTCTACGGTTCACGTCAGTACGTCGGCACCGGCTACAAGAGTGTCGTCGTCGCGAACTTCGAACGGCTTCGACGCGGCCAGCCGCCTCTGATCTTCGGCGACGGCAGCCAGGCGCTCGACTACTCGCATGTGAATGACATCGCACGCGCGACGCTGCTCGCGATGAGCCGTGACGTGAGCGGCAAGGTGTTGAATGTCGGCTCCGGCAGCGCGTTGTCGGTGAATGAACTGACCGAAGCCATGATGAAGGCGTCGGGCGTGCGTCTACCGCCGGTGTTCGAAGCTCCAGATGGAACCGCGGGAAGCTGCCGGGTCGCGAACCCAGGCCAGGCCGAGAAGCTTCTCGGCTATAGGTCCAAGACTCCCCTCGACGAAGGACTGCGCTCCACCTGGGAGTGGCTGCAGCACCAGATCCTGTGACGCCCGTCGAACTCTCCGTCGTCGTCCCCTGTTACAACGAGGCGGGGAACCTGCGCGAACTGGTCGATCGGCTGCTGAGCGTTTTCGCCAAGCGGAAGGTGCGGGGCGAGATCGTTCTGGTCAACGACGGAAGCCGCGACAAGACCGGCGAAGTCATTGAAGCGCTGGCGCGTGACCATTCCGAGGTCGTGCCCGTTCATCATGAGAAGAACCGTGGTCTTGCCGCGGGTTGGGACTCAGGCGTCGCAAAAGCCACGGGCGTTTACGTCTGCCTGATCGACGCGGACCTTCAGTATCAGCCTGAGGATGTGGCCCGACTTCATCGCGAACTCCTTCACACCCGCGTCGACATGGTCCAGGGCTACCGCAGCTCCATCGGGCGGCAACGTGACTCCCGCTATCACTTGTCGAAGGGACTGAATACCCTCCTCAACACTCTGTTCGGTATGAGGCTGCGCGACAACAAGTCGGGATTCGTGATCGGGCGTCGCGAAACGCTGGCCGACATTCTTCACCGTCGGTACAAGTACGCCTACTTCCAGACTTTCATCGCGGTTTCGGCGCATGCGAAGGGCTATTCCATCCGTGAGATCGAGACGGTCTTCGAGACGCGTCTGGTGGGCCAGAGCTTCATCCCAAGCTTTCCGTTGAGGGTGATCCTGAAGGTCTTCGCCGACCTCGCCAAGGGTTTCATCGAGTTCCAATTGGCGCCCAAGCGAGAAAGCCT
>JBDSLN010000131.1:0-6575 GCA_039916365.1 Vicinamibacteria bacterium | reverse complement strand
TATCTTGATTGCGCGGAGACCGTGCGCGAATCCGGCTTCGTGACCGATGAGGACATCGCGCGTCACTATGCGGCCGCGGATGTCGCAGTCTTCCTCTCCGAGTACGAAGGCTTCGGGCTGCCAGCACTCGAAGCGATGTCGCGCGGTGTTCCCACCATCGTGGCCGACCGGGGAAGTCTCAATGAGATGTTCGCCGAAGGCGCGCTGGTGATTGAGCCCGAGAAGAAGGCGGCATCGGAGGCGATCGCCCAGGTTTTGAGCGATACCGACTTCGCAGATCAACTCACGGCGCGCGGCCACGAGCGCGCCAAGTCGTTTTCGTGGGAGAAGACGGCGCAACAGACTCTCGATGTCCTCGAGAAGGCGGTGCCATGACCGAGTCGCTGCGCGTCACCATCGTCGTCGTCACCTACAACTCGGCCGACGTTCTGGGCGACTGCCTTGCGTCGATCCACCTTCACGGAGGGGGCGCCCGGGTGCTCGTGGTGGACAACGCGAGTTCTGACGATTCCGCCAGCGTGGCCGAGGCGTTTCCGTTCGTCACCGTGGTGTTGTCGCCCGAGAACGAAGGGTTTTCCCGGGCGAACAACCGTGCGCTGCGGAGAATCGAAACAGAGTTCGCGTTGATCCTCAATCCAGACGCGCGCCTCACCACCTCCACGATTCCGCAATTGATGGCGTCGGCCGGGCGTCATGCGGAGGGCGCCGCGTTTGGGCCCAGGACCGTCTACGAGGACGGTCGACCGCAGGTCAGCTTCGGTCCGGATCTCTCGTTACTGGCCGAGTACCGGCAGCGCAAGCTGGTCAAGGGCGTGAAGTCCGGTGATCCTTCCGCGCTCGCGAGACTCACTGAACTCACGTCCGGTGAGCGCAGCGTGGATTGGATCTCAGGATCGTGCATGCTGCTACGAATGGAAGCCGCTCGCGACGCAGGGTTTTTCGACGAGCGCTACTTCCTCTACGAAGAGGATGCCGACCTCTGTCTGCGCCTGCGGAAGGCCGGCGGAAAAGTGTGGTTCGTGCCGTTATCCGTCGTCATGCACGAGCTAGGGACCAGCATGACGAAAGCGTCTCAGAAGTCCCGCGACGCCTACGACGCCAGCCATCGTCTGTACTACGAACTGCACCGCAGCACGCTCGAACAGAAGGCGCTGGCCCTCATCAAGGGCCTCACCCGACGCATCTGAGGCGTCAGGCCACGCCGGGCAGGTCGTGGCCGGTGAGCCGGCGGACCGCTTCGAGATAGCGGGCGCGTGTTCCAGCGATGACCCGCTCCGGAAGATCCGGGCCCGGATAAGTCTTCGGCCAGTCCAACGTTTCGAGATAGTCGCGCACGAACTGTTTGTCGAAACTTGGCGGCGTCTCGCCGGGCGCAACGTCCGACGCTTCCCAGAAGCGCGACGAATCGGGAGTCAGCGCCTCGTCTATCCAGATCAGGCGGCCATCGATGATTCCAAATTCGAACTTGGTGTCGGCCAGAGTGAGTCCGACGGAGGCCGAATGATCCCGCGCGGATTCGTAGATCCGGATGGAGGTATCACGCGCGGTGTTCGCATGCTCCGCTCCGATGATCTCGACCATGCGTGCGAAGGGAATGTTCTCGTCATGGCCGGTCTCGGCCTTGGTCGCAGGGGTGAAGAGTGGTGAAGGAAACTTCTGCGACTCCAGAAGTCCCCCAGGCAGGGGCAGGCCGCAAATCGAGCCGGTCTTGCGATAGTCCTTGAGCCCCGAGCCGGAAAGATAGCCACGCACGACGCACTCGACGGGCAGTGGGTCGGTTTTACGCACGATGATCGAACGACCATCGAGGATCTCCCGGTGAGCGGCCAGCGATGCAGGGAACTCCGCCACGTCGGAGCTGACGATGTGATGAGGACCAATCGACTCGAGCTTCTTGAACCAGAAGAGCGAAAGCTGATTGAGCACGCGACCCTTGTCGGGAATGCCCTGGGGCAAGACCACATCGAAGGCGGAGAGCCGATCGGTGGTGACCATCAGCAGCTCCGTGCCGAGGTCATAGACGTCGCGGACCTTCCCTTTGCGAACAAGGGGAAGGTCGAGAGAGGTTTTCACCAGAGCTTCGCGCATGGCCGCGGATCTTAGTGGCTCAAGCGCAGGGTTGCTTAGAGACCTTCAGGCGAGGGCTTCACGGGAGCCGCGGGCGGCTGAGGTGGCTCGATCGGTTTGGCGGCTCTCGGAAGGCGCGGCCTCGGCGCAGCCGCAGCGGCGGGGACAGCCTTTGGGGCGACGGGAAGAGGATCGAGACCGTGCTCGGGGCGTGCCGTCGCGTGCGCACGCATTTCGATCTCGGGCGCGTCTGGAGAATCAGGCTCGGAGACTTCGAGGTCGCCCTCGTCGGAGAGCTTGATGTCGCCGAGGCGTGAGCGCAGTTTCAGCAGCGGCCCGCCTGCGCCGATGGTCGCGCGCAGCAGCCGTTTGCCCTGCTCGGATGTCTTGAGCGCGCCCACCGTGCCCTCGACGTCGCCGCGCTCCACGCTCGCATCCAGGATGGCGTTGACGGTCTCGGAAAGCCCGAGGCTGATGTCGCCGATGTCGACGGACACGTCGATGGGGGCCAGGCCCTTCCGGAGGGGCTTCACGGACACGTCGCCGCGTTTGGCGATGATGTTGAGCGGACCGTTGAAGTCGGCGACGTCCACGTCCTCGCTGTCGGTTTCGAGCTTGGCTCCCGCGAGAAAGCGCTCCGCGCGGATGTTGCCGTGCTGATTCGAGATCTCCAGGAAGCCCGTGATGTCGCTCGCGGCCACTTCCTCGAAAGTGTTCTTGATGAGGACGGACGCGGCTGCCTTCAACAGCTTCACGTGACCGCGCCGATTTTCGACAGTGACGCGCCCGAGGATGTTCTGCATGTCCACGTCGCCCTGATTCGTGACCTGAACATCGCCCTTCACGTCGTCAATCTTGAGGCTTGAATGCTGACCGTCGGCGTTGAGCCCGCCGGAGATCCGCTGGGCCTGAAGATCGCCGAAGCGCAGGATAGCGGTGAGCGCGCCGCCGAGATCGATGGCGTTCAGATCGCCGTGAGTCACGCTGATGCGGGATGGCGCTTGAAGCTTCTCGACATGGGCATCCCCGTACTCAACTTCAACCCTGCAGCCGGTCAATGCAGAGATCACTTCCAGGTTGCCGTGGCGATTTTTGGCGACACAGTCGCCGGTGATGTTGGACAGCCGCATGTCATCGAACTCACCTGAGGCGTCCACCGTTCGGGCGCCCTCCACGATGATCTTGCCGTGGCGGTTGACGATGCGGGTCTCGAGCGGCTGAGGCGTCTCGATTTCGAAATGGGTCTTCATGCGGTAGGCGCCGCGCGCGTCTCGAGTGGTCGAGATCCTGAGGACACTGCCCTCGCGATGCATTTCGATCTTGACCTTCTCGGAGATGGATTCAGCGCTTTCCGATTTGCGCGTGAAGACCTCCTTGCGTAGGCCAATGCTGATCATCGCTTTGGGATCGTTGCTGCGGCGGACGGTCACGTCGCCGTAGGCGTTCGTTACGTCGATGGTCGTGATTCCTGACGCCTCGGCGGTCTGACTCTCCGTGAAGTCGTAGGCGGGGCCGCGGAAACTGCGATTCCCGAAGGGGAAGTCGCCGTCGATCTGAAGGCTGCGAAGAATATCGAAGCCGTCTTCGTTCTTCACGAAGTTCCGCGCCGTGTTGACGCCTTCGATGACCGCGCCGAAGCCTACGATCATGAACAGCAGGACGATCTTGCGGAGCCTCATTCGTCGCCTCCGCTCCGCCTTGATGAGGCGTTGGACGCCGCGATCTCGGCCACGCCCCAGATCACCAGGAACATCGGCCAGATCTTCTTTAGCAATGGGATGGCTTCCACCAAGCCCAGATTGGAGAGCAGGAAGATCCCGCCGACCGTTGCCAGGAAGACGCCGAAGCCGAAGGCCTCCGGAGCGAAGCCGCGATTCATTGACGGCTCCCGAAGAGCGACCCTCGGAGAAGGAACACGCCGGCACCGATCATCAGCAGCGGCCACATGCGGGCTACCCACTCGAAGCGGAACAAACCCATGTTGTGAAGGAGGAGCACGCTGCCCATCGCGACCAGCGACCATCCCCACAGACGGTTGGACGCCGGCTCATCGACCGTCGCCACCCCCGAGTACGACTGGAGGTTGATGCGCTCGGCGGAACGGTAGGCGTCGATCATGTTGTAGAAAACGATGAACGGAATGAGGAGCCCGAAGAAGACCCCTCCGTTGGCTTCCGCAATCACGAAGATGCAGGTGGCGAAGGCGCAGAAGAACGCGAGCGCTTTGCCAATCTCGCCGTTGTAGAGATGGCCGAAGCCTGGGAAGAAGGACAGGAAGGCGGCAAGCGCCGGGCTGCGTTTGTGGGCGGAGCCGTGATAGGCGGTCTCGAGGCGTGGCTGTGGAGCGTCCATTCCGCTGTCTGTTCTGACGACGTTCTCTTCCATGGCGGCAACCTTTCTAGGGTTTTTGAGGCTTTGGAGATCCCTGGACCGGGCTTGGGCTTCCCGCAATCTGCGGATTGGGGTCCGTGGGCTTGGTTTTGGGGTCTCTGCCATCCAATACGGCATCGGAGGCGGGTTTGTTCTGGGGGGAGGGGCTTGGGGGGGGATTGTCCGAGTTCACGTAGTCGTCAAGGGTCTGGCCGAGCTCTTCCGTGCGGCCTTCGACCGTCCCAATGGCAAGCGCCTTGATGACCCGAAGATCCTCCAGGAAGCGCTCGACGCGGCTCTTCAAGCGGATCGCGGACGCGCTCAGACGTTCCAGCTGGGCGGACGCCGCGCTGTTCAAACCCGGGTGAAGCTGCACCGCGCCCATGAGGACTCCGAAGGCCAGGAGTGCGACTCCGGCGCGACGCTTCGCCTTTGATCCGCCTTCCGTAACTTTGAGCGGCCGGGCCCGGTCGCCGCCCTTGAGCTGCGTCGGAGGCGCCAGAAGGGCGTGCGGTGGTGCCTCGAGCAGTGCTATGAAGGCGGCATCCAAAGACGTGCACTCACGACACGTTTTCAGGTGATCCGTAACGTCGATGACGAGGTTCGGAGCAATGCGATCTTCGTGGAAGTCGGAGAGAAGTTCGCGTGGACGGCGGCACGCCGGCTTGGGGATGGGAACCCGGCCCCTGGCCGCGAGCTGCTCCATCCGGGCACGATGCACCAGGTGCTGGGCGCGCTCTTCGGTCATCTGAAGGGTCACGGCGAAGTCTTCGTAGGTGACGCTCCAGTAGGTCATGAAGAACAGCAGGACGGCTGATTCCTTAGGATCGGCCGACTCGAGACGCGTCGGCCGGGGACGGTCGAGGCTGGTCCATTGGCCAAGGGCGAGGCGCCGCAGAAGGGTGATCGAGAAAGGCGCCTTCAGGCCGCTTTTACTGACCTTCTTCAGGAGTTCGCGGGCCGCACTCAGCGCCTGATAGGGCTCGCCCGACAGGTCCATGGCGAACGTGTAGGCCAGGACCTCGATGGGCGAGGTTTGGGCCGCGTCGGTCGCGGATCGCGCGAGGCTTGCTTGGCCCTGAGGCAAGGGCTTAGTGGGGAGGTTGGTCAAACGACTCGGTCTCGAGCGAGAATACGCGTTTGCGGGCCGAGATTGTTCCGCGTCATTTCGCTAGATTCCTACACCTCGATGCCCCAGAACGGTCCTTTGTTTTTTTGTCGATGAAGAGCGCGCTTCGCCTGGTCTTCGGTCTGATCCTCGCCGGGGGCCTCCTGGCTCTGGCCGCCCGAGGAGTCGACCGAGCGGCGCTTCTGGCGGCGATGAAGCATGCGCGCCCCTTGCCCCTGGTGGGCGTCATGGCCATGACGGTGGTGATGTACTTCATCCGCGCTTCGCGCTGGCGACTTCTGCTGCCATCCCTGCGCGACGCCTCCATTGTCGATTTGTTCGGCATCACGAACATCGGTTTCATGGCCGGCCTGTTCATTCCGCGGGCGGGAGAAGTGCTTCGGCCGTATCTCGCATCGCGACGCTATGGCGTGACCGTGAGCGCGGGACTCGCGTCGATCATCCTCGAGCGGCTGATCGACCTCATCACCGTTCTGTTTCTGCTCGCGATGTATATGTTCGTTCTGCCGCGCCCCCTGATGGAGCGCTCCGATGGCACGATGCAGACCCTGCGGGTCGGCGCGGGCGTGGTATTCCTCATCGCCCTGGCCGGCCTGGCCTTCCTCGCCGCGCTGCGCGTGGAAGGCGGCCCGGCGCGTCGCCTCCTCGACTGGGCGCTTGGACTGCTGCCTTCGGGTATCGGGGTCAAGGTCCGCGGTCTCGTTTCGTCCTTTATCGCCGGCCTCGACGTCTTCGGCTCTTCGCCCGCGCAATGGGCGCGTCTGATCGTCGAGTCGCTGGCCCTGTGGGTGTCGATCGGCCTGGTCATCCATTTCAACTCGGTGGCTTTCGGATTCGATCTGCCGTTTCAGACGGGTTTTCTGATCATCGCTTTCCTGACCGTGGGGGTCGCGATTCCTACGCCTGGCATGGTGGGCGGATTTCACGCGTCCTACACTCTCGCGATGACCGCGATCTACGGCATCGATCGCGGACAGGCGGTCGCGGCGGGGCTGGTCCTTCACGCCCT
>JBDSLN010000130.1:0-4360 GCA_039916365.1 Vicinamibacteria bacterium | reverse complement strand
TTCCAGCGCCTTTTCGAGCCCTGCGTAGAGCACGTGACGTCGCGTGTCGATGGAATCGAACGAACCGCTCTTGATGAAGCTTTCCACCGCGCGCTTGTTAGCCGCTTTCATGTCGACGCGCGCAGCGAAGTCATCGAGCGAAGTAAAAGGCCCCTCGGCCCGTGCCGCAACGACGGACTCGGCAGCACCTTCGCCGACGTTTTTCACGGCCGACAGGGCGAAACGAACCGCGCCCTTCTCCACCGTGAAGTCGACCAAAGACGCATTCACGTTGGGCGGGAGAACTGTTAGTCCTAAATCCCGCGCTTCCGCGCTGTACGCGACTAACTTATCCGCGTTCGCCTTTTCCATGGTCAACAGAGACGCGACGAAGAACGCCGGATAGTTCGCCTTCAAATAGCCCGTCTGATACGCGATCCACGCATACGCTGCGGAGTGCGACTTGTTGAAACCGTAGCCCGCGAACATCTCGATGTGATCCCAGATCTTCGTGGCCTTCGGCACCGCCATCTTGTTGGTAACGCAACCGGAGACGAACTTGTCTTTCTGGGCCGCCATGACCGCGGCGTTTTTCTTACCCATGGCCTTGCGCAGCATGTCGGCTTCGCCCATGGTGAAGCCCGCGATGGCCACGGCGATCTGCATGACCTGCTCCTGGTAAACCATGATGCCGTAGGTCTCGCCCAGGATTGTCTCGAACGAAGCGTGCTCGTAGACGATCTTCGTCTGCCCGTGCCGGCGCTTGATGAAGTCGTCGATCATCTGCATCGGTCCCGGTCGATACAGCGCGTTGAGCGCGGTCAGATGTTCGAGACGATCGGGCTTGAAACGGCGCAGCTGATCCTTCATGCCGTCCGACTCAAACTGGAACACGCCGTTCGTCTTGCCTGCCGCAAACAGCTCGTAGGTCTTCTTGTCGCCATCCTCCAGCATCGACGGATCGACCTTCTCTCCTGTTTGCTCGAAGATCATTTTCACGCAGCGATCGATCAGAGTCAGGGTCGATAGGCCGAGGAAGTCCATCTTGAGGAGACCAATCTCTTCAACACCCTTCATGTCGAACTGGGTCACGACCGCATCTGTCCCGGGAAAGCGATAGAGCGGGACTAACTCAGCCAGAGGGCGAGGCGAAATGACGACGCCGGCGGCGTGCGTGGACGCGTGGCGCGTGGTGCCTTCAAGACGCTTCCCGATGTCAATGACGCGGCGGGTCAGCTCTTCCTTCTTATAGGCGTCGGCCAGACCAGGCGAATCCTGCAGCGCCTTCTCCAGGGTCATCCCCAGGTCGGCTGGTACCAGCTTGGCGATGCGGTCGCTGTCGGCGAACGACAGGTCGAGCACGCGCGACACGTCGCGGACCACCGCCTTCGCCTTCAGGGTTCCGAAGGTGATGATCTGCGCCACATTCTCGCGCCCGTACTTCTGGGTGACGTAATCGATCACTTCCCCGCGACGGTTCTCGCAGAAGTCGATGTCGATATCAGGAGGGCTGATGCGTTCTTCGTTGAGGAACCGCTCGAAGATCAGACCGTGCTCCATCGGATCGATGTCGGTGATCCGCAGCGCGTACGCGACGAGCGAGCCCGCGGCCGAACCACGACCAGGACCCACGGGAATCCCCTGATCCTTCGAGAAGGCGATGAAGTCGCCCGTGATCAGGAAGTACGCGGAGAACCCGACGCGCTGAATGACGCCGATCTCGCGGGTAAGACGTGCTTCGTAGTCGGCGAGGGGGATCTTCAGCTTCCCCGCTTCGGAATTCGGTCCCAGAACCTTCAGCCGCTCGGCAAAACCTTCGCGAGCCATCTTCTCGAAGTACGAATCGGTGGTGAACGCCTCGGGCACGTCGAACTTCGGAAACTTCGGCGTGGTGTCGAGCGAAAACTCCACCATTTCGGCGATCTTCACGGTGTTCGAAAGCGCCTCGGGCACGTGGCCGAACAGTGCCTCCATCTCCTCGCCGCTCTTCACGTAGAACTCGTCGGTCTCGAACGCAAAACGATTCGGATCTGCCAGCTTCTTCCCGGTGCCGATGCAAAGCAGCACCGCGTGCGCCTCGTGATCATCCTTATGAAGGTAGTGCGCGTCGTTCGTAGCGACGAGCGGCAGACCGGTCTTCTTCTGAATACGAAGAAGCCCCTTGTTCACCTTCTTCTGATCCGGAATCCGATGCTCCATCAGCTCCAGATAAAACCGGTCTTTCCCGAAGATGTCGCAGAAGTCCATGGTGGACTTGATCGCGCCCGCCTCGTCGTCCCGCATCAGAAGCTGCGAAATCTCGCTGGCGAGACACCCGGAGAAACCGACAATCCCCTTGCTGTACTTCGACAAAACGTCCTTGTCGATACGCGGGCGGTGGTAGAAGCCCTCGGTGTAGCCGATCGAGGTGAGCCTGGCGAGGTTGTGATAGCCCTCGTTGGTGGTCGCGATCATCCCGAGATGGTTGTACGCATTCGAGATGCCGCCGCCGCTCTTCTCCAGCCGCGACCCAAGCGCCACGTAGCTCTCAACTCCGATGATCGGCTTGATCCCCGCCTTCTTGCAGGCCGCCACCCAACCCACGGCGCCAAACATCCCGCCATGGTCGGTGATGGCCATGGCCTTCATCCCCATCTTCGCGGCGTGCTTGGCCAACTCGTCCAGATGGCAGGCGCCGTCGAGAAGACTGAACTCCGTGTGGAGATGAAGATGAACAAACTCGGGGGAGGCCATGGAGGGGGTGGGAGTTTAGCCGCGAGCATGGTGCGACGTTTCAACGATTCGTGCGTCGTGAAACGTACTCGCGGCCGGCCGTAGAAGCGACGTCGACCAAATGAGAAATGCCCTGCTCACGTGTTGTGGCCTGCAGGCGGCCATCAACCAGGAGTCCACCACGTCGACACTAGTCCATGAGCTCGAAGTAGATGAAGGACGACCTAGATGTTCAGGTCAGAAAAGCTGTCGTCACGTTGTACTTGCCGAGACAGAAGAAGTAGGCGAGCGGACCAAACGGTACTTCCCGGTCGATCGCGAAACAAATCGCGGACGCGCTCGAGGACGCGCGCGCGGGGCATTGTTCATCGCGATCTGAAGCCCGCGAACATCAAAGTCCGGAAGACGGTAGCGGGGAGGAAGTCGCGGAGTGCTTGTGAGGGTACTATGAAATGGCTATTATGGCTCTATGAAACGGACCAGTGTGACCGACGCCAAGAACGGCCTGAGTGCGCTGCTGGATCGCGTGCGGCACGGCGAATCCATCCTGATTGAAGACCGCGGCATTCCCGTAGCGCAGCTCAACCCCGTCACCGGCACGGGCGTCGGCGCGGATCGCGATCGAATGACCCGCCTGGAGCGGCACGGCATCCTCCGGCCCGCCGCGTCATCGGCGTCGGTCAAACGATTGGCGGCCCCACCTCCGCGGCCGCGCAAAGCGGTCTCGCTGAGCGCGCGGGTGGTCGCCGAGCGTGGCGAGAGCTGGTGAAATTCTGGGACACCTCGGCGCTCGTGCCGCTGCTCGTGCATGAAGCGGCGACCAAGGCGATGCGGGCGCACTTCGCGGCCGACCCCATCGTGCTCGTGGCCTGGACGACTCCGGTCGAATGCGCCTCCGCGATCGCTCGCGCCGAGCATGACGGCCTGCTCACGCGTGGCGAGACCGGCGCCGCGTTTTCCCGGCTGGACGAACTCGCCATCTTGTGGCGCGAGGTCGAGCCGACGAATGATGTCCGCGACACCGCTAAACGATTGCTGCGCGTGCACCGCCTGCGCGCGGCCGACGCCGTGCAACTGGCGTCGGCGATCCTCGCCGCCGACCGCCGGCCTGCCTCGCTCAACATGGTGACCCTCGATGACCGACTGGCCAAAGCCGCGGGCAAAGAAGGGTTCGTCATTGTCGGGAGTGACGTGTGAGTCTCACTGTGGGCAGGATCCCCCATTGAGCCTCTCTCCCGGCGCCCGGCTCGGCCCTTACGAAGTTGTCTCCGCCATCGGTGCGGGTGGGATGGGTGAGGTGTTTCGCGCGCGGGATACGAAGCTCAACCGCGATGTTGCGATCAAGGTGTTACCCGCGGCGTTCGCGGATGATCCCGAGCGCCTCGCGCGGTTCAAGCGGGAGGCGCAGGTTCTTGCGTCGCTGAATCATCCGAACATTGCCGCGATTCACGGGCTCGAAGACGCGGACCCGCCGGCAAGCTCAGGGCAGGCGGCGATTGTGGCGCTCGTCATGGAACTCGTCGAAGGCGAAGACCTCTCCACGCACATCGCACGCGGGACCATTCCCATCGCGGAGGTCCTACCCATTGCCCGGCAGATCGCCGAGGCGCTTGAAGCCGCGCACGAGCAAGGCATCGTCCACCGCGATCTCAAGCCGGGCAACATCAAG
>JBDSLN010000129.1:0-3178 GCA_039916365.1 Vicinamibacteria bacterium | reverse complement strand
GCCAATGGAGATGCTGCCGAACAGTCGCTCCTCGACGCGGTCGCTGCTGCTCGACGCGACACCTTGGATACGACCACACCCGTCGTCATGATTCACGCCCAGACCGTTCGCGACGATCAACTCGATCGCATGAAAGCCCTCGGCGTGATCCCGTCATTCTTTGTCGCCCACACCTTCTACTGGGGCGACTGGCATCGCGACCAGACCCTCGGTTCGCCGCGCGCCGAGCGAATCAGTCCCACGAAGTCCGCCCTGGATCGCGGCATCGCCTTCACCCTTCACAACGACTCTCCTATCGTTCCTCCGGACATCATTCACACGCTTTGGTCCGCGGCCACCCGGCGCACCCGATCCGGCCAAGTCCTCGGACCGGAACAGCGGATCACCGTTGCCCAGGCGATCGAAGGCGTCACCCTCAATGCGGCCCGCCAGTACGGAGAGGAAGATCAAAAGGGATCGTTGCGGGCAGGCAAGCTCGCCGACTTCGTTATCCTTTCGCAGAATCCTTTGACCACCGATCCGGAACGACTCCTCGACCTACGCATCCTTCAAACCATCTCCCACGGCCAGACCGTTTATCGAGCGCGACCATGAATCTCCCTATGCTCAAAAAAGTCGCGGCCTTTTATGCGCGATTCACTCTCAGCTTCACCCAGGTCGGCTATCGCTTTCGAAGCCTGACCTGGCCGAAGGTCAACCTCGACTTCAAGGGACAACACTGGCTGGTGACGGGAGGCTCGGGAGGTCTCGGCAAACAGATCGCGTTGTCGGCCGCGAAGGCCGGTGCCACCGTGACCATTGCCGCGCGCAGCGCCAGCAAGCTGGCGGAGGTCATCTCTGAAGCGAAGACCATGGGCATCACCGGCATCGATTCCATGATTTGCGACTTCTCGCTGCAGAGCGATACCTCTCGCTTCTTGAAGGAGCTGGTCGGATCGGGCCGCAAAGTCGACGTGCTGGTCAACAACGTGGGCGTGCTCAATGACGATCACACGCTGACCGCCGAGGGCCGGGAGGCGTCTTTCGCCATCAACTTCCTCAGCCACTATCTGCTGACGGAAGGGATGATCAAGGGTCACGCGTTCGGCGCCAAAGATCCGCTGGTCATCAACATGACCTCAGGCGGCGGCTACAACGTTCCGCTCAGCGCCGCCATGATGAACAACCTCGATCCCACCAAGTACAACGGCAGCGGCGCGTACGGCTTCCACAAGCGCGCGCAGATGGTCATCAATCAGTATTGGCGCGACAAGTATCGCGGTCTGGGGTTGAACTTCTACGTCATGCATCCGGGATGGGCCGACACCGACGGGGTGAAGCGCTCGCTTCCCCGCTTCCGCAAGATCCTCAAGACGATTCTGCGCGATGCCGAATCCGGTTCCGATACCGCGATCTGGCTGGCCGCGGTGCGTCCTCCTCAGGAAGAGAAGGAATCGGTCTGGTTCGATCGCGCGCAACGCGCGGCGCATGCCTATGAACGCACGCGCGTTACGAAAGACACGCCGCAGTCGCTGGTCGACTACATGGACAAGGAACTGGCGCGCTTCCCTGAATCGATGTACTGAGCGCCGCACGACCAGGTGATTCGAATGAATGTAGCCGCGAGTCTGTTCGATCGGCATCGCGAGCGCTTTGAGAAGGCGCGCGAAACATGCCGCACGCGCGCTTCGTGGAGTCCTTTTGCCGAGCAGCCGTCGCTCTATGCAGGTCATGCGAACGCGCGCGCCGCGGGTGAGAAGGCGTTCACCGCGCATCTCGGACAGCGATTCGAGATCGATCAGCCGAGCGCTCACGCTTGGGTGGGTGAGGAGGTCTCGCCCTACACGCAGGAGCCGCTGAAGGCGCTCTATCCGCTGGCCGATCTCGACGCGCTGTTCACCGCCGCTTCGGTCGGAATCCCCGCCTGGAGCGCCGTCTCACCCGAGATCCGAGCCGGCGTCCTGCTCGAAGTCGTCGAACGCATCTATCGCGAGCGCCTCTTCGAACTGACCTACGCGGTCATGCACACCACCGGTCAGAGCTTCAACATGGCCTACGCGGGCTCCGGTGTGAATGCGCTCGATCGCGGCATCGAGGCGCTTGTCTATGCGATGGCCGCCATGGACGCGGTTACTCGCGATGCGCGTTGGGAGCGATCCTTCGGCTCCGCCACCATCGCTCTCGACAAACACTACCGGCTGATCCCGCGCGGGGTCGCCGTTTGCTTCGCCTGCGCAAGCTTCCCCACCTGGAACGCGTTCCCGTCGATGATCGCGAGCCTCGCCACCGGCAACGCCGTCATCGTGAAGCCACATCCAGCCACCGTGCTGCCCATGGCGATCTCCATCGAAGTCTTCCGCGGCGTGTTGAGGGAATCAGGTTTCGATCCGAATTTGGTCACGATGGCCATCGACACGACCGTCGATCCGATGGGCCAGCGCATCATCAAGCATCCGTCGTGCGCCATCGTCGACTTCACGGGCAGCGCGCGCTTTGGGCAATGGGTCGAGAAGAATGCGCACCCGGCGCTCTGCTTCACCGAGACGTCGGGCTGCAACGCGGTTGTCATCGAATCCTGCGTGGACCTCGACGCGGTGATCCGCAGTCTGGCCACCACGCTCAGTCTCTTTTCTGGGCAGATGTGCACAAGTCCTCAGAACATTTACGTTCCGGCCGCCGGCGTGCGGGTCGGAAGCGGTGACAGCGCCAGCGTTGTACCCTTCGACGAAGTTGTCTCGCGTCTGGCCAAGGCGGTGGAGGCGCTGGGCAACGATCCGAAGAAGGCATCGATGATCATGGCCGCAATCCAATCGCCCTCGACGCTCGACCTGTTGAATTCCATGAAAGAGACCGCCGAGGAACTTGGCGCTTTGGTGCTCGCTCCGCACGCCTATGCCCACCCCGAGTTTCCGCAGGCCCGCACGAGCACGCCTTTGATGATGAATGTGTCACCCTCTGATCGCGCGCTGTACTCATCGGAGCAGTTCGGTCCCATCTCCTTCGTCATCAAAACGACGGATGCGAATGATGCACTCCTTCAAGCGACCTCCGATGTCCACGAAGGCGGCGGCCTCACCGCCTTCCTCTACTCGACGGATCCGGCATACGTCGACAAGGCCGAAGATGCCTTCGCGCGCGCCGGCTCGCAGCTCACGATCAACCTGACTGGCCCGATGCCGTTGAATTTCGCGGCAGCCTA
>JBDSLN010000128.1:0-4888 GCA_039916365.1 Vicinamibacteria bacterium | reverse complement strand
TTGTCCCGATCGTTTCCCTGCTGGCCTGGCGCGAACTCACGTCGACTTCGGTTTCGGTTCTCATCTTCGCGCTCAACGGTGTGCTTGCTTTCACGGCGGCCATCGTGCCCGTGGTGGCGTTTGGGATTTACTCGAAGAGCCAGTCGCGGCTGGCGGCCTTCGTAGCACCCATCGTGGGCATGACCATCTTCTATGCGATGGTCCTGCTCGAGATCACGAAGTACCACACCAATCCGATGATTCCCGGCACAATCGCGGTCGGCGTTGGTCTGCTGACGTTTGCCATCGTCTCTGCGCTCGACCGATCGAACCCAGTCCGCTCTGCCGTCTGACTTCTTCAGAGCGCCCACACTCGGCGTATGTTCTACCGATGACCCGACGCACGCTTCTCCTTCCCGCGGTTGTTCTTACCTTCATCACGGGCGCGAGCCTGTTTGCCCAGACAAAGGCTCGGCCCGCCTTTGAGGATGCAATCTTCGACAAGCTGAAGTCGAGTCTCGCCGTGGTGGACGCCGGACTCGACGGCGTTATGGGTGTGGCGGTCAAGGATCTCACCACCGGCCGCATGATCGAGATCCGCGGCGATGTTGTCTTCCCGCAAGCGTCGTCGATCAAGCTGGCGCTGGTCTACGAGCTGTATCAGAAGGCGAATGCAGGGAAGATCGATCTCGGCGCTCTGCGTGTTCTGCCGAAGGCGCGCGTGGGTGGAAGCGGCGTGCTTCCTTTTTTGTCCGAGAAGGCTCAACTCACCGGGCGCGACCTCGCGATTTTAATGATGTCGCTCTCCGACAACGCGGCCACGAACATCCTGGTCGATGAAGTGACCTTCGCTTCGGTCAACGCTCGCATGGACCAATTGGGTCTGCTGAAGACCCGCTTTCGGCGGCACATGATCGACCTCGCTGCCGCGCGTCGCGGCGAAGAGAACGTCTCGACTCCTAACGAGATGGTCCGGCTGATCGAAGTCATTCAGAAAGCCGAAGGGCTCATTCCTTCGATGGCAGATGACCTGCACGCCGTCGTGTCCGTGCCGAAGCAGAACGCATTTCGCGCGGTCCTGCCCGACACGCTCACTATCTACGACAAGTCAGGTGAACTTGAGGGCGTCCGCACTTCGACCGGACTCGTGGTCTTGAAGAGCCGCCCTTACGCCGTGGCGGTCATGACTACGGCGCTTCAGAAAGAAATTGACGGAGACAACGCGATCAAGGAAGTCTCGCGTCTCGTCTATGAGACGTTCGAGCGCCTGGATCGCGCGTCGCCGGAAGGGCGTCTGCTCGGCCGCGATTGACGCGACCCGCAACGACCAGGGGGTCTGCGCGGCAAACGATCAGGCTGAGGCGCCGCTTCAGCCGGTGACGACGGCTTCCGCTTCTACTTCGACCAGCGCTGCTTCGTCGCCTAGGGTTGCCTGCACGAACGAACTCGCGGGGAGGATGTGCTGGAAGCGACTGCCGTGAGCACGGGCGATATCGGCGAGATCGTAGTCATGTCGCACGAACACGCGGGTGCGAACGATGTCGTCCAGGGAGGCGCCAAGTGCTATCAGCGAACCTTCGATCTTGTCGATGATGAAATCGAACTGCGCTCTTGGATCGTTGCCGCCGATGGGTCGATCGCCGTGCAGGGCGGTCGTGCCCGAAACCCAGATGCGATCGTCGAGCCGGTGTGCGCGGGCGTGGCCAGAGGTCCGTTCCGACTCCGTGCCCGAAAGAACGAGCGTCCGTCCACGAGGTCCCGGCTTCACGGTGTAGGGCAGCGTCATCGCGGACGATGCGTGAGGAGAATCGCCTGGGCCGATGAGGAAGGGCGCGCGTCGATACTCGTCGCCGCAGTCCCCCGCGATGGGCCGAAAACCCTTGGTCGCCTTCGCCACGAGCTTGCGATCGTCGTCGTCCAGGGTGAGGGCGAAGACACGCACCGCCTCTTCGATGTGGCTTGGTCCCGCGAGGTCCGAGCCGATCAGGACCGCCGCAACCGCTTCGTGATCGAGGGTGAGCCGCGCTGCGACGGTGGCGATGGAGGTCCGGTGCTTGGTCGCCACTTCGTCCAAGGCACGCAGAAGCTTCTGGAAGCCGGCCCAGTTGGTCGCGGCTCGAATAAATCGCCCGTACTTGATCAGCGGAGCGGCGCCGAGGAGCTCCCATTCGGGCTCGTTACGGCCGACCCAGTTGTCAGAGAGAAAACCACCCAGTAAGACGCCGTGCGCGAGCAGGCGGATGTTGTGGGCGACGCAGAAGTCCAGCATCGGCCCTTCGGCACGCGTGTCGATCAGATTGAAAGAAACTTGATTCGAGACCAAATCAATACCGCTTTTGAGCGCGATCCTCAGATGCGCGGTGTCGAAGTTCGAAACGCCCAGATGGTGGATGAGGCCTTCGCGTTTCAGCTCTTGAAGTTGAAAGAGAGCATCGAGCCACGACGGATCCGCAAACGAAGACGTATGGAACTGCAGCAGGTCAATGCGGTCGGTCCGCAGACGCCTCATGGCGCGCAACACCGCATCGCCCGCGTCGTCAGGTGAGATCGACCCCGGCTTGGGCGTCCACTGCGTGAGGCGCTCGGCGCGTTCTCCGAAGATGCCCGCGACATCTTCCGAAGCACCGAACTGATCCGCCATGTCGAAGGTGGTGAGCCCGGCTTCGACGTACGGGCTCATCGCCATCGCGGCCTGGCCCGCGTCGAACTCGGTGGACCGGCGCTGACGATCGGCCATGGGCCACAGCCCGGTGATGACGCGCGAGATCGACAGGCCGTCGGCCAGCGGATAGCGAGGAAAGAGGAGCATCGGATGGAACTCTATCGGCGCCCGGGTCTTGTCGGATTCCTAAGCGCTTGCGACCTCACGCGGCTTCCGGAGAGGTCGCAGCAGCCGGCGGAGCAGGACGCTCTGAAATGTGGGCTCGCCGTAAATGCCGTGATGATCGGCGTCGCCAAAGAAGATGTGCGAGATCTCCGGAAAACCCCAGTCTTTTAGGCTGTCCGGGCCGTCCAGCGGTGAACCGAGAACACTGGAGCGCAAGACCCGCCCATCGCCCGAATCGAACATCAGCTCGCCTTCCTTCAGCGTGCGCGGGACAAAGCGCGGGCTCTTTCCCGGGCGCTCCGGTGCCACCGCGCGTCCGAGTGTCGGCAGGCAGTCACCCCCAAGCACAGTCACGGGAATCGGGCAGTTCGACTCGGGCGTTTGGGCGAGAGCGCCATGGAAGGCGTGGGCGCGTTGAAGAAGTGCGGTGATGAAGGCCCGCTCTTCATCGGTGTCGTCGTCGCCATGAGGCTTCCAGGGTCCCCAGCCGAAGCGCTTCCATGTCTCGGCATTATGAAGATCGACATCGAGCGGATCGCCTTTGCCATCGATCAGCGGAGTCGCCACTTTGGGCGGCATCAATTGATAGATCGCTGGCATGTGAGCAATGACGCGCGCGGCGAGGGTCGTGTTCGACATCCCGACCGGATTGCCGTTCAGCGCCGCATCGAGCGAGAAGATGCTACCGAGGTTCGGCGTCGCGACCACTACGAGCTGAGCGATGCGCCGCGCGCCTGCCCACGTGACGGGACCGCCGGGTTCCGCGTCACCGTAGCGAAGGTAATAGCGGGCGACCAAACCGCCCATGCTGTGTCCGACGACGTTGAAGTGCGCGTCCTTGTCGCCGCGTGCGTCGGCCAGCGCATCGAGGTATTCGCCCAGACGCTTCGCCGACTCCACGATGTCGCGGCGCCAGTCGTAGGTGAAGACGTGGAACACTGCACCCGGCTTCTTGTTCGCGCGCTCGTTGCGATGGAATCCGGCCTCCTGAAGAAGGCCGAGAAGATCCGCGTACTCGGTGAAGCCGAAGAGTCGCGGGATCACGGTGTCGACACCAATCAGCCCGAACGGCTTGAGCGCATCCCGGCTTGCAGTGAGAGGAAGCACGGGCGGCAGGCGAAGGTCGTGATGGCCGAAGACGTTTCCAACGTTGAGCCACGCTTCGCTGCCGTCGGGACGTTCGAGGCGGCTGCCCAGAATGCCAGGCAGGATGACCGTCGCGGGGAGATCCGGGTTCTCGCGCGATTCGCGCAGCAGGCGGGGGCTGAAGCGACGCCCCGGCTTCAGCGCTTCATAGAGAAACGAGCCAGCCACTCCGGCGATGAGACCGCCTGCGAAGTGAAACATCGATTGAGACGAGCGATCGGCCACAGAGAAATTCTAAGCGTGACACGCTTGTCCCCGGGCTGCTAGGACTTCGGTCCTCGAGATTCCATCTTGAGCGCGTCGATGTCCTCCACCAGGCGTTCCATCTCGAACGCGCTGGTTCCGTTGTAGGTCCCACGGATCCGCCGCTGGCCGTCCACCAGAAGCACCTTTTCCGTGTGGAGAAGCTTGCTTAGCTCCTCGCCCTCAAGCGGGCGCGTGTCGTCTGCGAAGTACGAGTCATGCAGCACGCTCTTGATCTCGCTCAATTCGCCGGTGGCCAGCCGCCAGATGGCTGAATCGATGCCCCGAAGGCGTCCGAACTGATTCAGAACCGAGGGCGTGTCGGTCATAGGAGCGACGGTGTACGAGACCATCATCACGCCCGCCCGCGAACTCAGCGCCTTCTGCACAGGCTTAAGCCGCTCAACGAGCGTGGGGCACAGGCTCGGGCATTGAGCGAACAGAAAACTCGCCACGTGGATCCTGCCATCGAGATCGCGCTCGGTGAACGTCGCGTTGCTTTGGTCGACGAGATGGAACGGCCCGATACGATGATCAACCGGCGACCAGCGTGGGGTGAAATCGCGGGAGTCATAGAAAGGGAGACTCGAAGGTCGAAGCCCGGGAGCCCGACTTGAACGCCCGAAGGCGAGACCGGCGACGCTGAGCGCCATCGCGAAAAGGATGACCACACGCTTCGTCTTCACATCGTCC
>JBDSLN010000127.1:0-3657 GCA_039916365.1 Vicinamibacteria bacterium | reverse complement strand
GCGCGCGTGACTCACTTTCCGGCTTTGCCGATCGCGAAGACGTCCTGGAGGTTGTCGTGCGGACGGGGGATGACATGAACGGACACGAGCTCGCCCACACGGCGCGCCGCGGCGGCACCCGCATCGGTCGCGGCCTTGACCGCAGCCACGTCGCCGCGCACCATCACCGTCACATAGCCCGAACCGATTTTTTCCCAGCCCACGATCGTGACCTTCGCGGCCTTGACCATGGCGTCTGAGGCCTCAATCATGGACACGAAACCTCGGGTTTCGATCATTCCAAGTGCTTCACCCATCTCAAATCTCCTTTGACACGCCGGGACAGTCGGGCGCGATCACGTCAGATACTTACTGTCTTTTATGCGGGCAGGTCAAGTCAAGCCTGAACCTGCGAAATAATCATCAGAACGTGAACACAGAAACCATGGAAACCGCCAAGCGCGGCTCCCTAGCAGTGAGAAGCGTATCGAAGGCGTACGGGACGGTCCCCGTCCTAGAAAGCGTGAGCATCGACGTGCGCTCCGGCGAGTTCGTCACGTTGCTCGGGCCGTCCGGCTGCGGCAAGACGACGCTCCTTCGCTTAATCGCCGGGCTCGATGAAGTCGACCAGGGAACCATCTCGATTTCCGGCAACGATGTCACCGCCGTCAAAGCGCACCTCCGTCCGGTCCACACCGTCTTCCAGAGCTACGCGCTCTTCCCGCATCTCACCGTCTTCGAGAACGTCGCGTTTGGCTTGCGGATCCGAGGGCGAGGCGAGGCGGAGATCAAGACGCGAGTCGAAAAAACGCTAGCCGCGGTTCGGATGGAAGGCTTCGGCGGGCGGGCCACATCGGAGATCTCGGGCGGTCAGGGTCAGCGAGTCGCCTTGGCGCGTGCGTTGGTTCTGGAGCCCGACATCCTGCTGCTCGATGAGCCACTCGCAGCTCTCGACGCCCAGCTGCGCTCCGCCATGCGCACTGAACTCGTGCAGTTGCAGCGTTCGCTGGGGACGACCTTCATCCTCGTCACTCACGATCTGGAAGAAGCGATCGAGTGTTCGTCGCGGATCGCAGTGATGCGTTCGGGCCATATCGCGCAATACGGCACGCCAAGCGACATTTTCGAGCGGCCGTCGAGCGTCTACGTGGCAAAGCTCGTCGGCATGGAGAACATTCTTGAAGGCCGAGTGATGGAGAGGCACGCTGATCGAACGGTGGTGGACCTGGGCTTCACGAAAGTCGGTGTCGCGGGCGACCCGACGGACAAGGACGTCACGATCGGCCTGCACGGCGAACACATCTCGCTCTCGCACTCCGATCTGGGCTTGAGCGGCAAGGTCATCGAAGCGCGCTATCTGGGCGAAGCGACACGCTGCCGTATTCAGGTGGACAACACCGTCCTCGTGGCGAATGTCTCTCCGCGCGAAGTGGTGGCCGCAGGAGATCAGGTCTTCCTCGAGATCGATCCGTCGTCCTGGATCCTGCTCGAAAAGTGAAGTCAGTCCGGCTCCTGTTTCCAGCACTCGCGACCCTGCTCGCGCTGTTCGTCGTTCCGCAGCTCATGCTGCTCTCGCTAACCGGCGGCGGCAGCGTCTGGACGCGCCTGCTCGATCCGCTCTATGGCACGATCTTCGTCCGCAGCATCGCGATGGCGTTCGCTACGACGGTGATCACGCTCGCGGTTGGATTTCCGGTGGGGTGGGCGCTTGTTCGCGCGGTTCCTGAGAGGTGGCGCGGTCCGCTCCTTCTGCTCGTCACCCTTCCGCTCTGGACCTCCGTTCTGGTGAAGCTCTACGCGTGGGTGTTCCTTCTTCGTTCGGGAGGACTGCTGTCGCGCTTTCTCGCGTGGTTCGGATCGGATGCTCCGAGCCTGCTCTACACCACCACTGCGGTCGTCATCGGACAGTTGTACGTCGAACTGCCCTACATGATTCTGCCGATCTACGCGTCGCTCGAACGGATCGATCGGTCGATCCTCGATGCCGCTCAGGACCTCGGGGCCTCGCCTCTGACGGCGATGCGGCGCGTGGTGATTCCGATCGCCGCACCTGGGATCATCGCGGGATGCGTGCTGGTTTTCGTCCCTTCGCTTGGATCAGTTCTCGTTCCGGATCTGCTGGGCGGCGCAAAGACGGCGTGGATCGGCACCCTCATCACGAGCCAGTTCAGCACGGCTCGTGATCCTGCCTTCGGATCGGCGATGGCCTTCGCGCTGAGCGTCCTGACGCTTGGTGCTTTTCTGCTCTTCGGCCGTTTCCTCGCCAAGGCCCAGGAATGAAGCGCCTTCGCTTCCTGATTGTTGGCGTCTTGCTCTTCCTGCATCTACCGGTGCTAGCGCTCGCGGTTTTTTCGTTTTCGCGCTCGCGGCTCTCGGCATCGTTCGATGGGCCAAGCCTGATCTGGTACGAGAAGCTGCTCGGCAATGGTCCATTGATGCGGGCGATGGAGAACTCGCTGATCGTCGGATCGCTCACGACGCTGATTGTGCTGATGATCGCGACGGCGGCGGCGCTTGGATCCCGGGCGGGTTCCGACCGCGCGCGCCAGAGAACCGCTGCACTCTTCCTTCTTCCCCTCGTGACCCCCGAGATCGTTTTCGGCGCGTCCCTGCTCGCGCTGTTCTCGCGGCTCTTCATTCCGCTTGGCCTCGGAACCATCGTGGCCGCGCACGTGGTGTTCTCGCTGTCCTTCGCGTACTTCGTGGTGCGGGCCCGTGCTCAAGCCTTGCCGCTCGATGTCGAGGAAGCAGCGAGAGATCTCGGAGCGACCTCCGGCCAGGTCTTCAGACGGGTGACTCTGCCCTTGCTGGCTCCCGGTTTGGTCGCGGCAGGGCTGCTGACGTTCTCGTTGTCCATCGACGACTACGTGGTGACGTCGTTCGTTTCCGGCGCGGGTGCCACCACCCTGCCGGTCTACATCTACTCGCTGCTGAAGAGCTCACTCTCTCCCGAGATCGCCGCCGCCTCGACCATTCTTTTGTCCGCCACCACTCTGCTGCTGCTGGCGACCGCGCTCGTCGAGCGTCGCCCACGACTCTCCCTGGTCGCGATGGTTGCCGGACTCTCCATCCTCATGACTCCGGTCGTTCTCGCTCGTTCCCAACGGCACGGGACGCGCGAACTGAATCTCTACCTCTGGTCGAACTACATCGCACCCGAAACCATCCGCAAGTTTGAAGAGCGCACCGGAGCCAAGGTGAATCTCGATGTCTACGACTCGGCGGAAGCGCTTCTCTCCAAGATGCTTGCGGGAAATCCGGGATACGACGTGATCTGTCCGCCGACCTATACCCTGGCCCCCCTCATCCGCGCCGGGGTGTTGTCCCAACTCGATCACGACCGCCTCTCGCATCTCCCCAACACCGCTGCCGAGTTCCTTGGCCAGAACTGGGACCCCGAGAATCGCTACTCGATTCCCTATCTGTGGGGCGTGACCGGGATCGCGTCTGACTCGCGCCTGGTCGACAATACGGATTCGTGGAACGTCCTGATCGACAAACGGTGGAAGGGACGCATCCTCATGCTGGACGATGCGCGTGAAGCGATCTCCTTCGGCGCTCTTCTTCTTGGACTCGATCCCAATACCCATCGCCGGGAGGACCTCGCCCGGATTCAGAAGATCCTGATCGATCAGAAGCCGCTTGTTCGCGCCTACGACTCCGCCAGTTTTGACGATG
>JBDSLN010000126.1:0-9201 GCA_039916365.1 Vicinamibacteria bacterium | reverse complement strand
TCACGGATCATCATCAACGCCAGATCGCGGCAGACTTCGCGGAAGGCCGCGACAAAGGCTTCGTAGGCGGGCCCACGCATGGTGATCGCGGGAGCGCCGGAAGCGCCGTTTGCGAAAACGATCGCGGTGTCGTTGGTGGATGTGTCGGAGTCTATGGTGATGCGATTGAAGGTCGGACCCACTGCGTCCATCAAAGCCGCTTCGAGGGTGAGTCGGTCGAACGCCGCGTCAGTGGTGAAGAACGCAAGCATGGTCGCGTGAAGCGGTCCGAGCGATGGCGCGATCATGCCGGCGCCCTTCGCCATGCCGCCGACCGTGATCCTGACGCCGCCGATATCGACAATGTGCGACGACTCCTTCGGTTTTGTGTCAGTGGTCATGATGGCCTTCGCCGCCATCGCACCGCCATCGCTGGACAGCGCGGACACGGCCTTCGGAATCGCGGCACGAACCTTGTTCATCGGCAGGTTCACACCGATCACCCCGGTCGAAGCCACCAGAACTTCCGACACGGGACAGCCGAGAGACTCAGCGGCGAGGGCGACGCTTTCACGAGCGTCGGCCATGCCTTGAGCGCCCGTGGCGGCGTTGGCGCAACCAGCGTTGATGATCACCGCCCGCGCGCTGCCATCACGAAGGTGCTCCGCCGATACGAGGACGGGTGCCGCCTTCGCGAGATTGGTGGTGAAGACGCCCGCCGCGACACAGGGACGGTCAGAAACGAGCAGAGCGAAATCCGTTCGTCCGATCTTGATGCCAGCTTCCACCGATGCTGCGCGAAACCCTCGCGCTGCGGTAACTCCCGAACTCATGACGTTTGGCTCTCCAGAAACTAAGCGGCGGGAAGTTCGCCGATGACGGCGTCGAGTGCGGTGAGGAACTCGCGGATCTCCGCGGGCTTGATCACGAGAGGTGGAAGGAGGCGAAGGACCTTCTCGCCCGCCTTGATAGTGAGGATTCCCTTCTCACGCAGACCCTTGACCACGGCGGACGCATCGTTCTTGAATTCAACGCCCTGCATAAGTCCGAGACCGCGCACATCGACAACCTGCGACTTGTGCTTCCGCGCGATCTTCTTCAGACCCTTGGTCAGCTGCTCGCCCTTCTTGGCAATCGACTCAACGAAGCCGGGCGCGGTCAGACGATCGAGAACGACGTGAGAGGCCGCAGCACAGACCGGATTGCCGCCGAAGGTCGAACCGTGATCTCCCACGTGGATCTTCGGCACAAACTGCTCGTGAAGGAGGGTCGCGCCCATCGGCAAACCGCCGCCCAAAGGCTTCGCCACGGTCAGGATGTCGGGAATGATGTCGGCGTGCTGATAGGCGAACATCTTTCCGGTGCGTCCGAAGCCGCACTGGATCTCGTCGACGATCATGAGCGCACCTTTCTCGGTGCAGATCTTCCGCAGGCCTTGAAGGAATTCGATCGACGCGGGACGCAGGCCGCCTTCGCCTTGGATCGGCTCGATGAGAACGGCGGCCGTCTTCGGTCCGACACGCTCGGCGATCGCATTGAGATCGCCCCAAGGAAGGAAGCCCGTGTCGGGAAGCAACGGAGCGAAGGGCTCGCGATACTTTGGAGTCGCCGTGAGCGAGAGCACGCCCATGGTGCGGCCGTGGAAGGAACGGTCAAACGCGAAGAGCTCGGTACGTCCCTCCTCGTTGCCCACGCGACGAGCGAACTTGATCGCTGCTTCACCTGCTTCGCTGCCGGAGTTCCCGAAAAACACTTTCGACGGAAAAGTCAGATCGACCAGACGCTGGGCGAGACGCGACGTGGGCTCGGAATGAAACAGATTGCTGATGTGCATCAGCTTGCCCGCCTGATCGCGGATCGCCTTCACCACGGCCCGGTCGCCGTACCCCAGCCCGTTCACCGCGATGCCTGCGCAGAAGTCGAGGAAACGCCGGTCGTCGCTGCTCCAAAGGATGGAACCTTTGCCGCGAACCAGGGTGATGTCCCGGTCGTAAAGAGGGAGGAGAGCGCTCATGACGTTGCTTCTACTTTCAATTGAGGGAAATACGCATTTCAGCGGATGGAAATTTGCGTGCCGGCGAATCCACCGGAGAGTCGCGCGCGTCCGGCAATGATGACGCTCGGGATGCCGGATCGCGCGGCGTCAAGGGCCATGCGCACCTTCATCGCCATGCCGCCGTGGATCGAACCATCGTCGGTGCGCGCCTTGATCTGCGCTTCGGTAAGGGTGGTGACCGCGGCGCCATCGAGGACAACCCCATCGACGTCGGATAGGAAGACCAGAGTTTCGGCGCCGATCGCGCGCGCAATCCATTGAGCCGCTTCGTCGGCGTTCACATTCACGGCCTGTCCGGACGGCCCGCCCGACACCGGCGAGATCACCGGTACAAGCTTTGCGGTCCACAGCGCCTCGAGAAGTGATGCGTCGATGTGTTCGGGTGATCCAACCTGTCCGAGACCTTCGACCAGAGAAGCGCGCACCATGCCGGCATCGCGCCCGGAGATGCCAACGGCGCGAACTCCTGCATACGTCAGCCCCGCGGCCAACGCCTTGTTCATCGAGCCGGCGAGGACCATCTCGACCACGTCCATTGCAGCCGCGGAGGTTTCACGACGTCCGTCGATGAACTTCGATTCGATGTTGAGCTGCTTGAGAAGGCGCTCGACCTGACGCCCCCCGCCATGGACGAGCGCCACGTCACCATCGAAGACGCGGATCTCTTCCGCGAGCGGTGCGATCAGCTTCGGATCTTCGAGGGCCGGACCACCAACCTTGTAAACCCGACGAGCCCGCGCCACTAGAAGAGACCTTCCGTCTCTTCAAAGCCGAGGGCGACGTTCATGTTCTGAATGGCCTGGCCGGATGCGCCCTTGACCAGATTGTCGAGAGCCGAAACCACGATCGCGCGACCCGGCGCGCCTTCATGCACGGACATCAGGCAGAGATTCGTGTGGTTGACGTCCTTGAGCTTCGGGGCAGCATCGACCACTCGGACGAAGGGCGCGCCTTCGTAGTAAGCGGAAAGCGATGCGCGCAACTCAGCCACTGACTTGAGCGTGCGGACGTAGATTGCGGAAAGGATGCCGCGTTCAACGGGAAGAAGATGCGGCGAGAACGTAAGGCTTGGGTGAACGCCGGTGACCGCGGCGATGGTCTCTTCGATCTCCCCCACATGCCTATGGGCGCGGCCCTGGGAATAGATGGACAGACTGCCTTCGACTTCGCAAAAAAGAAGATCTTCGCGCAGAGAGCGTCCAGCGCCAGAGGCGCCGCTCTTGGAATCAACAATGATGTCGGTCGCTTCAACCAAGCCATCTTTGATCAAGGGAAGCAAGGGCAGCATCACCGAAGTGGCGTAGCAGCCGGGATTCGAGATCAGCTGCGCCCCGACAATGCGATCACGAAAGACTTCGGTTAGACCGAAGACGGCCTGCTCAAGAAGAGCGGGGGCAGGATGATCGTGTCCGTACCACTGCTTGTAACTCGCCGCCGTCCTCAGCCTGAGATCGCCGGACAGGTCGATGACCAGAGAGGACGGGTGGAGTTCGCGCAGCTTGACCGCGTACTGCGCGGCCGTCCCGTGCGGCACGCAAAGGAAGTACGCATCGGCGTCGCGTGCGAGGCCGTCATCGTGCGGAATATGTGGCTTCGACGAACCGGTCGTGAACACGACGGTCGCGTGGGCGTGCCGCCGGAGCCAGACCAAGAGTTCGCGACCGGAGTACCCCGAGCCTCCGAAAATTCCGACCGTGACGGGCGTCGAAGTAGCTGTGCCCAATTCCCGTGTCTTATGACCTCTGCGCGATTGATAAATGAAACGACCCGCCGGCGTCTTCGTGTTCCGTGAAAGAACGCGGGACGGAGCGGGTCAGAAGGTTACGGGGACGCGGTTTAGAACATCGGCCTCGAGATATTCACGTTAAACGTCTTGGACTTGCGCGAGCCGAAGATCTTGTATTCGCGGGTGTAGGTGCAGTTGACCGTTCTGAGGCCGCCGATCCCGCCGGCTGAGTTCACGGTGCACGTATCGGCATCGAGATAGGGGACCAAGCCCTGTTCCTGAACGGCCTTCTTCACCGCAGCCATGGCGCGCTTGTCCCCGTCCGCGTTCGGCGGGAAACGTCCCGCGATCTCCGTGATCTTGTCCTCGAACTGATAATTATCCCAGTAAATCGGCCCCATGTTGAACGCGACCACCGCAATCGCGATCAGCAGACCGAGCATCAAGAGACTCTGGATCTGGCCTTCGCCACGTTCGTGGGGTTTGATTGTTGTGAGTGATTTCATAGGGAACTCCTTCAAAGACGCCTGTCAGCCTACCTGATCACATGAAAGAAGCGGGACCAGCGGGTTCTTCCAAGCGCGGACGCCGTGTCCTTTACCCACTGGTAGGAGGCCTCGCGCTGATACTCGTCTCGGGTGGCCTCATAGGACCAGTAAACGACGACGGCACGGCCTTTGACCTGGGACATAGGCAGAGTGCCCCAAAACCGACTGTCACGGCTGTTGTCGCGGTTGTCCCCCATCATCATGAGCTGGCCGGCGGGGATCTTCTGCGGACCGAAGTTGTCTCGCATGTCCTCACCATAGAGGCCATAGTCGGGATCACTGCGTTTCAGGGGTGGTTCGAGAAAATGCGCATAGGGCTCGGTGAGCGCCCTCCCGTCGATCAAGACCTGCTTGTCCTGAATCTCGAAAGTCTCACCAGGCAGGCCGATGACGCGCTTGATGAAGTCACGCGTCGGATCTTCGGGAAACTTGAAGACGAGAACATCTCCTCGTCGGATCGTCCGCTTCGCGAAGAGCAGGTCCTCTACAAAGCCAAGGGACGGCGAAAAGACGAGTTTGTCGACCAGAAGGTGGTCGCCGATCAAAAGGTTCGGCTCCATCGATCCTGTGGGAATCTTGAAAGCCTGGAAGATGAACGCACGCACGAAAAGCGCGAGCACGACCGCACCCACGAGCATTTCGAGATACTCACGCATCGCCGACTTCGAAGGCGGCTTCGGGGGAACTCTGGTCAACGTCTACTCCTTGCTGTTTTCTGCGTTGAACTCGATGGCGCGGACTTCGAGCAGATGCGAGAGAAACTCCGAGCAGTCGGCCTTCGCCTGTTCCTCGGAAACGAGAAACTCGGCCGCTACCAGTTCCGCAATCTCCGCGCCGGTGTTCATGCCGTCGATTTTTTCCCAGATGAAGGTGCCGGTGCTGTTCAGGTTGTAGATCGAATCGATGTCGGCCCCACGGGAAGCCAGGGGAACGAGGATGTGCTCGCCGGAGACCATCCGCGACACCACGCGCGACGACTGCCGTGGTGACGTCTTCAGGTCCATCGGGCGGTCGGAAATGTCTTGAGCCACTGGAGACAAGGATAAAGGGGAGAACCACGCGCCGGTTAACTTCTTCACGCCCGATCGAAGGACTCCCGTCCTGTGGACAGGAGCGCCCCGACGGCAGGCTCCGCGCTCTGATGCTTCTGCCACGCAGACTCCTAGGCGGCGGCGGCGGCTTTGCGCGCCGCGGCGATGGCGGTTTCGTCTTTTCGGAACCGGAGCAGGCGTGTCGACCACCAGGAATCGATGTCGGCCATCCAGTACGTTTGCTGCAAGTCTGACGACGTCTCGGTAGCGACGATCTAATCCCGTAATCGGCCCAGGCTGACGAAGCTTCCGAGCAGGCCAACGCCGGCGCCGATACCGACGAGGGCGAAGACGTCGGCGGCACCGAGCGTCGGAGCCAGAGTCGCCCCCAGATTCGCGCTCCGTAGAGCCTCCACGATCTTGGTCAACACCATGGCCAGCAGGCCGCTTGCCACCACCCCTCCGAACGCTCCGGACAAGGAGCCTTCGACGAGAAATGGCCCGCGGATGAAAGCCTTTGAAGCCCCAACAAGACGCATGATCTCGATTTCGTCCTCGCGCGAATAGACGGACAGGCGGATCACGTTCGCGATGGTGAAGCCCGAGGCCACCGCGAGAACCAACCCAAGGACCAAAGCGAGACCGCGCACCAGACTGACAAAGGCCGAGAGGCGATTCACCAGGATCGCGTCGTAGTGAACGTCGTCGACCCCTTCCAGCTTGCGCCAGCTTTCAATCAGGTTTGTAACGATCAAGGCCTTCGCGAGGTCGGGCTTCAGCGAAACTTCAAGAGACGGCGGAAACGGCGTCTCACCGACCTCTTCAGGAATGGCAGCGAGATCGGGAAACAGCGTCTTGAAACGTACGAGGGCCTCCTCCGACGTCCGTTCCTCGACACCCCTGACCACCGGCTGATTCTTAATGGACGTCGTGATGGCAGCACGCGCGGCGGGCGTCAACTGCGACGAGAGATAGACCACCACCTGAACCTTCCCGGCCAGCGTGTCGACCAACGCTCCACCCGCCCGCGCGATCGAGAAGAACAAACCGAAGACGCCAAGAGAAGCTCCAATGGTGGCGATGGAAACGATGGTGAGCACGCGCCGTCTCAGAAGGCCGGAGAAGGCTTCCTCGAACGCGTAGCGCACCGCCTTGGACATGCGGAGTCATAATAACGGTCACTCTCATGGCAATACTTATCGGCGTGGCCGGGGGTACCGGCTCCGGCAAGACATCGTTCGCCCGCAAACTGGTCGAGTCGATCGGCGAGGAAAGCTGCCTGCTTATCCCGCAGGATTCGTATTACCGCGACACCAGTTCTCTGACCCAGGATGAGCGGTCTCGCTGGAACTACGACCATCCGCATGCGTTCGACACCAGTCTGCTGGAACAGGACCTGCGCGAGCTGAAGATGTCGCGGCCGGTGCCGCACCTGACCTATGACTACACAACCCACGCGCGCATCGTGTTGCCTGACGCTCTTCGTCCGCGCCTGGTCATCGTGCTCGAAGGCATTCTCGTTCTCGCGGAAGAGTCGCTCCGCCACATCATGGACATCAAGCTCTTCATCGACACCGATGCCGACGTACGGATCCTGCGTCGCCTGCGCCGCGATCTGAAGGAACGCGGCCGCACCTTTGACTCGGTAGAGAAGCAGTACCTCGAGAGCGTTCGCCTCATGCACCTCGAATTTGTCGAGCCTTCAAAACGCTACGCCGATCTGATCATTCCCGAAGGAGCCCAAAACAACGTGGCACTGGACGCGGTGATCGCGCGCGTTCAGGCGATGCTTGCGGCCCAGAGTCTGGCCGCCGCGGCACAGACCGCGAAGGCCTGAGTTTCAGGAAGAAACTTCGGCGACCTGGCCATTGACCAGGGTGATGACGCGCTTTTTCATGCGCTCGATCATTTCCCGGTCATGAGTCGCGACGAGAACAGTGGTCCCCTTGGTGGCGCACATTTCTTCAAACAGCGCCATCACTTCGGCCGCCCGTTCGGGATCGAGGTTTCCGGTCGGCTCGTCGGCCAGGACCAGTTCAGGTTCGTTGATCAGCGCACGAGCGATGGCCACGCGCTGCTGTTCACCGCCTGAAAGCTGGAGCGGAAACGCGTCGAGCTTGTTCTCAAGCCCAACCGATTTCAGCGCTAGGAACGCACGGCGCTTCCGCTCTTCTTCGGGAACACCGAGCACCCGAAGGACAAAGCCGACGTTCTCGAGAATCGTCTTCATCTTCAGCAGTTTGAAATCCTGGAAGACGACGCCGAGGGTGCGTCGAAACTCGGGAATTTTCTGCTTCGGCAGGACCGACACGTTGCGACCGCCTACGAGGATCTGACCTTCCGTGGGCAGTTCTTCGCGAAGGATCAATCGAAGCAACGTCGTCTTTCCGGCTCCGGAAGGACCGGTCAGGAAGCAGAACTCGCCCTTCGGGACGTGAAGCGAGACATCACGGAGCGCTACGCCCTGTGCGTCATAACGTTTCGTGACTCTGAAGGCTTGTATCATCGAAGGCTGTTTGCGGGCACCTTGGTTCGGGCGCCAGGCCGAAGGTTATAGGACCTTTCGAGGGATGAAATGCGCGCAGCTCTGATCAGAACCCAAGGCGGACCGGAAGTCATCGAACTCGCAGAGATCGATGCGCCGAAGCCCGCTCCCGGCGAAGCGGTCATTCGGGTACGAGCGTGCGCGCTCAATCACCTCGATCTGTGGACGCGCAGCGGACGCGCCGGCTACAAGCCGCCGCTTCCCCACATCCTGGGCAATGACATCGCGGGCGAGATTGCTTCACTGCCCGAAGGCATCGACACCAGCGGACTAAACGTCGGACAGCGTGTGATGCTTCAGCCGGGCACATCTTGCGGACGCTGCATCGCGTGTCTGTCGGGTGAAGACATGGCTTGCCGCAAGTACAGCATCCTGGGCCACGGTCGCCCTGGCGGTTACGCCGAATTCGTGGCCGCGCCGCTCGCGAACCTGATTCCCATTCCGGACTCGATCTCTTTCGAGAACGCGGCGGCGTTTCCTCTGGTCTTCCTGACCGCCTGGCGCATGCTCGTGGTGCGCGCCCAAGTGAAGATGGGCGACGACGTTCTGGTGTGGGCGGCAGGAAGCGGCGTCGGCATGGCCTCGATCCAGATCGCGAAGATGCTGGGCGCGCGGGTCATTGCCACGGCGGGCGGAGAAAAGAAGCTCGCCCTCGCGAAGACGCTGGGTGCTGATGCCGTGGTTGATCACTACACACAGGACGTGGTCGCCGAAGTGAAGAAGTTCACGGGCAAGAAGGGCGTCGACGTGGTGGTGGAACACACCGGCGAGAAAACCTGGGAGCGCTCGGTCCAGTCGCTCGCCCATCGCGGTCGGCTGATCACGTGTGGTGCCACGTCTGGCCCGGCGGGCGCCACCGACCTGCGTTTCCTGTTCGTGAAACATCTCTCCCTGATGGGTTCCTACATGGGAAGCCGGGCCGACCTTCTGGCCGCCACCCCGCATTTCCTCTCGGGAAAGCTCAGAACCCTGGTTCACGCCACTCTTCCTCTTGAGGACGCTCCCGAGGCGCATCGCATGATGGAAGCGTCCGAACACTTCGGAAAGATCGTGTTGACCGTCTGACCTCTTCGACCGCTGAAGTAACATCCCGGCCCAAATGCGCGTTCTGACCGCTGCCCTTCTGCTCTCCGGCGCAGCGGGGCTCACGTATCAGGTGCTGTGGCTTCGCCTTTTGTCGCTCTCCTTTGGTGTGACGACGTATGCAGCGAGCGCTGTTTTGGCGGGGTTCATGACCGGGCTCGCCCTCGGGAGCGTTCTCGCGGGGCGGGTGGCGAGCGGCACTCGGCGGCCGCTGTTGATGCTCGCAGGCGCTG
>JBDSLN010000125.1:0-4726 GCA_039916365.1 Vicinamibacteria bacterium | reverse complement strand
CCGGATCGTCTTCAACGCAAAGCACCGTGCGCATCGAAGCACCGATCCTTGGAAGCGCGCGCGACGCCGTCGGGGGTTCCTCCTCGACAACCGCGGGGAGGGGGGCAGCGGCAACCTGCAGTTCGATCCAGAACAGGCTCCCCACGCCTTCGACGGAGGTAGCCCCTATGGCTCCCCCCATCAAATCGACCAGGCGCTTCGCCACAACCAGGCCGATGCCCGTGCCCACCTCCGGGCCACTTTCCCTTCCCAGCCGATTGAACGGCTGGAACAGTTGCGCCAGCTGGTCCGGAGCGAGACCGGCGCCGGTGTCCCTAATGCCGATGCGAATCAGGTCTGGGGCGGGACGACTGTACTCGACACTCACCTTGCCTCCGGGCTTGTTGTACTTGACCGCGTTCGAGATGAGATTGATCAGGACCTGTTTGATCCGGGTCCGGTCGGGCTTCACAAAACAGGGCGTCGCATAAGGCGAGAACGTCATGGCGATGCCGCGCCTTTGCGCGAGCGGCTCGACCATCTCACGGCATTCGTCGATCAACTCGGAAAGTGAGACGACTTCCTGCGAGAGTACGAGCTTGCCCGACTCGATGAGCGAAAGGTCCAGAATCTCGTTGATCAGTTCGAGCAGATACCATCCCGCCTTCAAGACCTTATCGAGGCTCCGCTGTTGGGACGGAGTGGGTGCGGGGGAGCCCGACTCAATAAGCTGGGTGAATCCCAGAATGGCGTTGAGCGGCGTGCGCAGTTCGTGGCTCATGCCCGAGAGGAAAACCGACTTCGCGACATTCGCTTTCTCGGCCGCGATCTTGGCCACGCCCAATTCCGATTCGGCGCGCTTGCGGTCGGTGATGTCGACAAAGCAATTGATCGCTCCGATGATTTTTCCCTGTTCGTTCTTTAGCGGACGGATATTGACAACCACGGTGAGCCGCGAGCCATCGAGCCGCTCCATTTCCACTTCGCCGTCGTGCACCTCCGGGGTTTTGCCCGACAGCACATCGGCCATGGGACATTGTTCGTGGGGCAGGAACGTACCGTCGGGAAGGTACATTCGGAAGGAGCCACAAAAGCGATCGGCGGGGTCACCCACCTTCGGTTCGCGACCCCACAATTCCGCGGCCCGGGCATTGTGGTCCCTGATCGCACCGGTCGCATCACAGGAATAGACAGCACTCGGAGCCAGGTCGAACAAGGTTCGATAGCGTTCGGAACTCTCACGCAAAGCGCTTTGCGCTTCCGTGCGCTCGGCGATTTCGACATTCAGTTGGATGTTGAGCTTGTCCGCCGTTTCCCTGAGTTCATGCTGGCGCACAGACGAGAGCATCAACGCCTGGTTCACTGCGACCGTTTGTTCCTGCAGTTGCGCGCGCGCCTCTTCAAGCGCCAGGCCTTCAGCCGTCACTTGGGTCATTCCCGTCGCTTGGCTTTCGGTTCGGGTGCTGGCTCAGGCGGCGCCTGGCCGATTCGTTCCGGCAAACCGCTGGTCAGGCGCACATAGTCGGTCTGACGCGGACCGATGACGACGACACCCTTACTGCTGATGACGTATTCCCGGACGTCCTTGCTGTGGTTGCCGCCGCGCATCTTGACCACGACCATCACTTTGCGAAGCTGGCCGTCAATCTCCACGTAACGGAGCCGGACGATGTCATCGGTGAGAAACGAAATGGTGTAGTGGCTGAACTCAAATGAGGTGAACGAATCCTCGATCTCGACGGTGGTGAGGATCGTCACGCCTGCTCCGGTCAACGCCGCGATCATGCGGTAGAGAGATTCGCGAAAGTCCTCCCGAAACCCAGGGGCGAGCGCCATCTCAAAGCCCACCAGCGAATCGATCACCAGCCGCTTGGCATTGATCCTTTTCACCGCATCGAGGATTTCCTGCATGGTTTCATCCACCGAAAGGTCCAGCGGACGCAGGTAAAGCATTTCGAGCAGTCCTTTTTTCTGCGGCGTCAAAAGATCCAGGCCAAAAGAGCCGGATCGCGCCATATACCCGATCGGACGCTCCTCGAACACGGCGGCCACACCTCCTTCGCCTCGACGCAGACCTTCGGCGAGGAAATGCGTCGCGATCGCCGACTTACCCGTACCCGAAGGGCCGGATACGAGCATGCTGTCGCCTTCAAGGACGCCCCCGCCCATCATCGTATCCAGTTCGGGAATGCCGGTGGAAAGCCGCCTTCGTGTGCGGGCCCGGTCTTTCTTCCCGACCAGACCCAGAGTGCGCGAGAAGGCTTGCAACCCGTCATCGGTAATGCGGATGGTGTGCAACCCGGGCACCGACGCCTGCCCGCGCAACTTCATGATCTGCAGCTTCCGCACCACGGAATTTCGCTCCGGATTCTGGGTGAGCAGAAAAAGGCCGTCACAGACGGTGAAGACGGGATTGTCGCGGATCTCTCCATCGGTATATTCGCCGATCAGGAAGGTCGTCGCCTGGCAGGAGGACAAGAGCAGCGCCAGGGTCTGTATGAAAGCCTGAAGCTCCATGTGATCCCCCCCCGCTTGAGCCTTGCGCACCACGGTGCGGAACGAGTCCACCACCACCATGCTCGGATGGCACGCAAGGACTTCCTTCGTGATTTCCGCGAGAACCCCCTTCAGGTCCTGCTCCAGCAACACGTCGCTCAGGTTGATGAAACGGATCGCCTTGTTCACCTTGCTCAAATCGAAAAAGGAATATTGTTGCTGGTAGCGCAACATCTTCAGCGCAGGTTCGCCAAGGACGGTGAAATACAGGGCCGGGCTTTGCGGCGTCGCATTGGCGAACAAGATCTGATGCGCAAGCGTCGTCTTCCCGCAGCCCGGCGCACCCGCGATGATGTTGAACGAGAATTCGGGCAGCCCGCCTCCCAGAATGTCATCCAGGCCGCGAACGCCGGTCGGCAGCTTGCGGACGGTTACTTTTCCGGGTCGGCGCGGCGCCACCGTTCTTGCCGTCATGCGTGAGGTCTTACTTTTTTCCATTTTGGTAGCCTTCATAGGTCTTTGCCTTTTCCCGTCTTCGGATCCATCGTCGGCCAAGCGTCGCGCAGCAAGCCAAGCGCCAACTCCGGTCCAATAAAAGTTTCCAAAAGTAGAACCAGCTGGTTCATAACGACGACTTCGCCCCTTGCGACCGCGCCCCCGTTCGGGTACGCCTCCAGGCCTTCCAATGACCCGTCTGCATTGACCTGGAGTGAGAGCAGCCAGGGAACGTCCTTGCCGCCGAGTGCTATCGCGCGGGTCAGGAGCGCAGAAAATCCCGCAGGTCCAATGAGCTTGCTGAGCGGCACCCGCAATTTTTCAACCGCGCCGAAGGCAGCACCTTGCCCAGCGGCTCCAAAACCAACCGAAGCCTCGTGAACCGCGGCTCGCCGTGCCAGAGCTTTCAGCTCTGGTGAGGGGCTATCGGACATGCTGTGATGTGTCTCTCATGCTCAGAATCGTTTCGTGCGATGGAGTATTTGGAACCGAGCTGGGCCCGGCCCAACCTGGAGACTTTGGAGGATCCTAAGCCGTTTCTCTGTTCGGTAGCACACACGCCCGCGGGGCCACGCGGGAGAGATCATGCGGTTCAGCCGAAGCTCGCTGAGTGCTATCTTTTCGCGCATGAAACGTCATCCATTTCTGTTTGCCGTAAGCCTGACCCTGCTCTCGGCCAGGGGGCTGTATGCGCAAACCCCGGCCCCTGACGAAACCGCCCGAATCAACGCCTGGTTCGAGACCAAGTTCGAGGAGCAGCTCGCTTTCAGTCCGATTCAGCAGACGTTTCTCGGGCGAAAGTCCGGCGCGATCGATGACATGTCCCTGGCCGCGCAGGACAAGCAGGTCGCGTGGCAGCGCCAGTCGGTCGTCGAGATGAAGAAGTCCTTCGATCGCAAGAAGCTGAGTCCGGAGGCTCAGACCTCCTACGACATCTGGATCTATCAGCTCGAACAGACGGAGGCAGCACTTCCCTTCCGGAACAACAACTACATCTTCGACCAGATGGGCGCGATCCATTCGTTCTTTCCTCAACTGCTGATTGCTTTTCATAGAGTCGACGACGCGTCTGACATGACGGCCTACATCAACCGAATCCGCGAGTCGGGCCGGGCGCTGCGGCAGTTGATCGTGCTCTCGAAAGCCAATGCGAAGGAAGGGGTCCGACCGCCGAAGTTCGCGTTCGACTTCGTCATCGACGCGTCCACGAAGATCATCACGGGTGTCCCTTTCGACGCGAGCGGTGCCGACAGCGCGTTGTGGACCGACGTGAAGGCCAAGATCGGCGCCCTGCAGAAGAAAGGCGCCCTCGACCAGAAGCAGGCCGACGCGATGTTTGCCGACGCGCGAGCGGCGTTCACCGGCCCTTTCAAGGGCGCCTACGAAGAGCTCATCGCCTGGCAGAAGGAGGACCGCGCTCACGCCCCCGAGCAGACTTCGGGTGTGGGCGCCTTACCCAATGGCGCCGCCTACTACAAGGAGAGGTTGGCGAACCAGACCACCACCTCCATGAGCGCCGACGAAATTCATGCGATCGGCCTCTCCGAGGTCGCCCGGCTCCGCGGCGAGATGATGGCGATCAAGGACGAGGTCGGCTTCAAGGGCGATCTTCCGGCCTTCTTCAAGGAACTCCGCGACAGCAAGGACAATCCGACTTACTACTACCCGAACACGGATGAGGGTCGGCAGGCCTATCTCAAGGACGCCACCGCCGCCCTCGACAAGATCAAGGCGGTGCTTCCGAAATACTTCGGCA
>JBDSLN010000124.1:0-4627 GCA_039916365.1 Vicinamibacteria bacterium | reverse complement strand
AAACCCCTCAAAAACTAAGGATCCCCAAAGCCCCCGAAGCGCACTGCGCCGGGGGCTTTTCTTTTGTCTGATTTCTTCGCCAAACCATGAACCTGATTCCACTCCTCAACAAAGCCATCAACCAGCCGCTCTCCGAAGAAGAGGCGAATGAGGCGGCGCTTGCCTTGATGACCGGCGAGGTTCCCCCTTCCCAAGTGGGCGCATTGCTTGGCGCGCTGCGGACCCGCGGCGAGAGCGCTCTCGAAATTCTGGGCTTCGCGCGGGCTCTGCGCGAGAAGGCCTCGCCGTTCCCTCTCTCCCCGGAAGGCCTGCTCGATACTTGCGGCACGGGCGGCGATGGCTTGTCCACCGTCAACGTCTCGACGCTCGCGGCCCTGACGGTTGTGGCGTGCGGTGTTCGGGTGGCGAAGCACGGGAATCGCGCGGTTTCGAGCCGCTGCGGCAGCGCCGATCTGCTGGAGGCTCTCGGAGTGAAGATCGACCTTTCGCCCGTGCTGGCGGCTCGCTGTATCCAGGAGACAGGTTTCGGATTTCTGCTGGCGCCGAACTATCACCAGACACTTCGGCACGTTGCACCCATCCGTCGTGAACTCGGATTTAGATCGATCTTCAATCTGGTGGGGCCACTCGCGAATCCTGCCCGCGTGAAACGTCAGGTTGTGGGTGTTCCTTCGCCCGCGCACCTGCGGCCCATGGCCGAGGCCCTCCATCTGCTAGGGACTGAGCACGCGTATGTGGTTCATGGAGACGACGGCAGTGATGAGGTTTCGTTGACCGGCCCCACCACGGTCTTCGAAATCCGACGAGAGGGACTCACCACGATGACGCTTCATCCATCGGATGCCGGGCTTGCGACCTGTCGGCCCGCGGATCTCACCGGCGGCGATCCAGCGACGAACATGGACCTGGCCAATCGCGTTCTGAGCGGAGAGCTCGGACCTTCGCTCGACTTCGTAGTCTTGAATTCGGCTCTGGCCTTGATGGCGGCAGGTCAGGCGGCGAGCCTTCGTGAAGGGGCTTCGAAGTCACGCGAAGCGCTGGTTACAGGACGCGCTCTCTCAGTTCTCAACGCCGTTCGGCGTTTTTCTCAGGAGGCGGCATGACGTTTCTCGAAGAAGTTCTTGCGGTCAAGCGACAGGAAGTGGCGGCGCTTCAAGGCCAGTCGCTCACTCCCGCGGGTGAAGCTCCGAAAGGACTCGCGGCGGCGCTCCGCGCTCCGGGCCTGTCCGTGATCGCGGAGATCAAACGGCGTTCGCCTTCCAAGGGGCTCATAGCACCCGACCTGGACGCTGCGGCGACGGCTCTCGCCTACGCGAAAGGCGGTGCCGCCGCCATCTCGTGCCTGACTGATCGCGAGTTCTTCGGAGCCCAATCCGACGACTTTGTAGGCGTTCGCGCCGCCGGCTTGCCGGTCCTCCGCAAAGACTTCATCATCGACGAACTCCAGATCGACGAGGCCCGCGCGATGGGCGCATCTGCGATCCTCCTGATCGTTCGCATCCTCGAACTGCCGACGCTGGAGCGTCTGCTGCGTCACGCCACGTCGCTTGATCTCGACGCTCTTGTGGAAGTCCACACCGAACAGGAAGTGGAGGCAGCGGTGAGCGCCGGGGCGTCGATCATTGGAGTGAATAACCGCGATCTTGCTACGTTGATCGTTGATTCCACCGTCGCCCTTCGCCTCAAGTCGCGCCTCCCCGCAGGTGTCATCACGGTCGCGGAGAGCGGAGTCAAGACGCGCGAGGACGTGCGACAGATCGAAGACGCCGGCTTCGACGCCGTGCTGATCGGCGAGTCGCTCGCGACCCACGCCGATCCCGTCGCGAAACTTCGCGCGCTGATGGGCCGAAATGACAGCGTCGGAGCGGGCCGATGATCTGGATCAAGATCTGCGGCATCACGTCCGTGGCGGACGCCAACGCCGCCATCGACGCCGGCGTTTCGGCGATTGGCCTGGTCTTCGCGACGTCCCCAAGACAAGTCTCCATCGAACGGGCCTCGGAGATCGCCGCGTGCGCTCGGGACCGCGTTGAGGTCGTGGGTGTCTTCAAGGACGTCGCGACGATCGGGCCAGCACACGCCGCAATCCGTTTCGATCGGATCCAGATCCACGGTGACGAGACCCTTCAGGCCAACGTTCCGATCCTGCGCGCGCGGCATCCGGGAACGCAAAACGACCGCGCGGTGAACGATGGAGAAATGATCTTGATGGATGGGAGTGAAGGGCGCGGCCAGGAGTTCAGCTGGGTGTGCGCCCAGCCAATGATCGGGCGCGTAGTCATCGCGGGCGGACTGACTCCCACAAACGTCGGCTCCGCGATCGCCACAATTCGTCCTTTCGGAGTCGACGTCTCCTCCGGAGTGGAAAGCGCCCCGGGAAAAAAGGACCCCATTCTTATGACTCGATTTGTGGAAGCGGTAAGGAGAGCCGATGCCCTCCGTTGAACGACCCGGTTACTTTGGCGCCTACGGCGGGCGCTTCGTTCCAGAGACGCTGTCTGTAGCACTCGATGAGTTGACCGCCGCCTACGACGCCGCGCGTATCGATGCGACGTTCCAGGCACGGCTCGCCGATCTGCTCGCGAACTACGTCGGGCGCGAGACCCCGTTGTATTTCGCGGAGCGACTGACCGCCTACGCGGGGGGAGCGCAGATCTACCTCAAGCGGGAGGATCTGAATCACACCGGCGCGCACAAGATCAACAACGCGATCGGCCAGGCGCTCTTGGCACAGCGCCTCGGCAAGCGGCGCATCATCGCGGAAACCGGCGCTGGCCAGCACGGCGTCGCCACCGCAACCGCGTGCGCCCTGCTCGGTCTTCCTTGCCGGGTGTTCATGGGTGAAGTGGACGTGGCGCGCCAAAGGCCGAATGTCCAGCGCATGAATCTGATGGGCGCCGAAGTCATTCCCGTTGATTCGGGCAGCCGGACTCTGAAGGACGCCATCAACGCGGCGATGCGTCAATGGGTTGCCGATGTCCGCGACACCCACTATCTCGTAGGCTCGGTGGTCGGGCCGGATCCGTTTCCACGCATGGTGCGCGACTTTCAGTCGGTCATTGGACGTGAGACGCGCGCGCAGTGTCTCGACAGGCTCGGCCGTCTGCCCGATCTGGTGATCGCGTGTGTCGGTGGCGGATCGAACGCGATGGGGATGTTCCATCCCTTGCTGGAAGATTCGATCGACCTCATTGGAGTCGAGGCGGCGGGTCGCGGGGTCGAAACGGCTTTCCACGCGGCCACGTTGACCAAAGGCCGGCCGGGCGTTCTGCACGGCGCGCGCACCGTCTTGCTGCAGGACGATGACGGCCAGATTCAAGAGGCGCACAGTGTGTCGGCGGGACTCGACTACCCAGGCGTTGGACCTGAACACGCGTACCTGAGGGACATCGGCCGTGTGCGCTACGAAAGCATCACCGACGACGAGGCGCTGGCCGCGTTTCGCCTCCTATCACGGCTCGAAGGCATCGTGCCGGCCGTCGAGTCCGCTCACGCGGTCGCTCATGCGGTGAAGGTCGCGGCAAAGATGGCGCCGACCAAGACCATCGTCATCGCGCTGTCGGGACGCGGGGACAAAGATCTCGACCACGTGCTGAGCCTGAAGGAGGAGGCGCATTCATGAGCATCGCCGACATCTTCGAAACCACACGCGCGAGGAACGAGATCGCGCTGATTCCCTATGTCACGGCGGGCTATCCATCTATCGAGGCATCACTCGACTTCATAGATGCCGCGGCCGCCGCGGGGGCCGACGCCATCGAGATCGGCCTGCCGTTCTCCGACCCCGTGGCCGATGGACCGACCATCCAGTTTGCGTCGCAGCAGGCTTTGGAAGCTGGCTTCCGCCTCCGACCGTTTCTCAACGCGCTGACCGAGCGAAGGCCAGGATGTCCGTTGATCGTTATGACGTACCTGAACCCCTTGCTTGCACTAGGCCCGGATGCGTTTGCTCTGCTGTCAATGGCCGGCGTGTCTGCCCTCGTGATTCCTGACCTCCCTGCGGAGGAGTCGGCGGCGTTCGTTGAGGACGCTGCGCGCTCTGGAATCGACATCGTCTTGCTGGTGGCGCCGACCAGTTCGAATGAACGTCTGCGCGCCATTGGGTCCGCTTCACGCGGCTTCGTCTACGTCGTCGGCGTTGTTGGAACCACGGGTGCGCGCCGCGAGGCCGACCCCGAGTTGCCCCGGATCCTTGAACGAGTCCGCGCCGCCACTTCACTCCCTCTGGTTGCTGGCTTCGGTCTGTCTGAACCCAGCCACATTCAGGCCATCACCCAGCACGCGGACGGCGCCATCGTGGGCAGCCGTCTGGTGAACGCCATTCGTCAGGGCGAAGATTTTGCCGCACTCATTCATTCCTTCAAGAAAGCCACACGGAGACACTGATGTTGATCCTCATGAAACCCGCCACCAATCCCGACGCCGTCGCCCTTGTCTGTCGCGCCGTCGAGGAACTCGGCCTCGTGGCTCATCCGATTCCGGGAGCGACTCGCGTGGCGATCGGTGTCACCGGCAATACCGGTCCGGTTGACGAAACGCCGATTCGAGGCCTTCCCGGTGTGGTCGATGTCATCCGCGTGACCAAGCCCTACAAGCTCACCAGCCGCGAGATGAAGCCCGACGACAC
>JBDSLN010000123.1:0-3572 GCA_039916365.1 Vicinamibacteria bacterium | reverse complement strand
TGGATGGTTTCGGGAAGGTCGTTGCCGGTCACCGCCGTCCCGCGGATGTACCAATGCGCCGAGATGACGAGGATGGCGGAGGGCCGCGGCAGGCTCGATCCGAGCTCGCGAAAGCCACGGCTCCACTGGTTATCCTCGATCGCGTTCATCGGCGAACCGTGCCCGACGAACGCGACCGGCATGCGCATGACGTCTACCGGCCCATCTTGCCCATGTTCTTCATCGGCGAGTCGATCTTCTTATAGCCCGCGGGAACCGCGAACACATCGGCGGCGATCGGGCCCTTCTTCACCTCCGTCGCCTCCATGGTGGTGTCGCGCTTGTTGCCCATCATGTTGATGCTGGTGTGGTTCATCAGGGAAATGCCCTGAATCACCGACATCTTCTCAATGAGCTTGTCTGCGCCCTGCATCATGGGAATGCTGAGGTGGGTCAGCTTCTGGAAGTTCGCGGGATCAAAGGGAGGTGTAAGTGCGGTGGAGTTGCACGACTCCTGGGTCATGTTCTTTCCCATGGTGACCGTGTACTCCTGGCAGACGTACCCGGCGATCGTCTTGGTGCCGCCCTTGGTGACGGTGACGTCGGCGGTAGCACCTCCCATCAACTTTGCCATCTGCTCACGCATCTGCGGCGGCATCTTGGCCATGCTCTCTTCCATCTTGGCCGACATCGCCTTCATGTTGGCGTCGAGCTCGGCGATGGTGATCTCGGAGTACTCCTTCTTCTGGTGGTCGATGTTGATCATCGTCCCCGAATCGAACTCCATGATGCTGTCGCTGCGGCCGCTGTTCATGCGCATGCGGTCCTTGGAGAAATAGTTCATCGCGGTGCTGCCATCGGAGGATTTGAAGGTGATGGTCAGATCCTGTGAGGAAGCGGTGACCGCAAAACCGGTCAGGGCAAGAACGGCGAGTGGGCGAATCATGGGGATCCTTTCAATAGGGAGGGATGGAAAGGATATCGCCCCGGTGCATGCCGGCCCTTCCTACTTCTTCTCGCGGGTGACGAATGCCGCAACGTGGCGTTCAAGGGTCGTCATGGGAAGCGATCCGCTGGCCAGGATCCAATCGTGGAACCGACGGATGTCGAAACGTGGGCCCAGCTCGGTGCGCGCCTTCTCGCGCAGTTGCCGGATCTTCATGGCGCCCATCTTGTAGGCGAGAGCCTGCCCCGGCATGTCGCATGAGTAACGCAGGGTTTCGCTCGCGATCTGGGTGTCCGTCTCCATTGCGTTCTCGTTCATGTAGGCGATGGCCCTCGCGCGCGACCATCCAAGGGCGTTCATGCCGGTGTCCACCACCAGCCGCACCGAGACGAACATCTCCATCGCCAGGCGTCCGTAGCGGTCGTAGGGATCTGTGTACATCCCCATCTCGCCCGCGAGCTGAGCCGCGTACTCGCCCCAGCCCTCCGTGAACGCGGTGTCGAAGGTTTCACGGCGGAACTCAGGAATGTCTGGATTCTCGAAGGCGAGGTTGATCTGGAAGTGATGGCCCGGCACGAGTTCGTGATAGATCAGCGCGCCCGCGTTGAGAAGGGAACGGTCGGGCAGGTTCGAGCCGTTGTACCGGTAGTAACCCACCGGGTCGGTGGCGGTCGGAATCTGGTAGTAGCCGAAGGTCTGACCAGGCTCCAGTTGCGGATCGAGCCGCTTCACCCCGTACGGCGCTTTCGGTCGACGACCGAAGAAGCGGTCCACCACGGGCTCAATGCGCGTGATATAGCTCATCAGGCGCTCTCCGATCTCACCGGGTGTTTTCGGGAAGAGACGGGGATTGGCGCGTAACGACGCCTTGAAGTCCAGAGCGGAGCCTTTGAAGCCAAGCTCCGCGCGGATCTTCGCCATCTCACCGGAAATCCTCGCGACGTTCTCGATGCCGATTTCGTGGACCTGCTCCGGCGTGACGTCCATCGTGGTGTGCAGCTTGACCAGGACGCGATAGGCCTTCAGGCCGCCCGGATACTGGCTCAGACCCACACCCGTGGGCGCCTTCGCGCGATAGTCGCCCTGCACTGCCCGCGCGAGACTGTTCAGCGCGGGAGCAACCTCGTTCTGAATAACCGCGTCGACCTGCTTCAGGAAGACATCACGCTCTGACGCGGTCAGAGCGCCCACGCGCTGAGACGCGGGCCGAAACGGGCTGGCCTCGCCGGTCGCGGCAAAGGCGCGTAGAAAGCCGTCGACGAGATCAAGTTCCGGTTGAGGGACGCGAATGCCCTTCTTCGCCTGCGTCTCCAGATTCGCAACGATCGTGGCGGCCAAAGCGGGAAGGTCCTTCAGACGCGCGAGGTAGCGCTCACAATCGGAAGCGGTCGCAAGCGGAAGAGCGGAGAAGATCTGCCCGACCCCTCCGACAGGCGACAGATAGGGTGTGACCTGAAAGCGATAGAAGAAAGACTTCGGAGCGTCGACCCGGAGAGCGAGCTGTCGCTGCAGCACGTCCAGCGAGAGATCGTCTTCGTGGTTGAGGTCGGCGCGCTTCACCGGAGTCAGCCGGGCAAGGAGCGTCTTCGCCTCCGCCGCGTGCTTCTCCTCCGAGGCCAGGGTCACATCGGCGAGGCGTTCGATCGGCAGTCCCAGCTTGAGGCGACGACTGGGCTCGTCGCGGGTGAGGATCGCGAGATAGGCATCGCCGACCTCTTTGACGAGGCGAGACGAAGCGCTGGGAGCCTCCTCCTGAACGAACGGCGCGTAGGTGAGAAGGGCCAGAGCGAGATGAATCATGGCGAAGGATATCGCCAGACGACCAAGGCCTAAGCGCGCGTCGGCATCATCGGAATGCGCGAGCCGCAGCCTTCGTACGGACGAATCTGCTTGTAGGTCTCGGCATCGATCGACGGTCCCTTGCGGGCGCAGTTCGCATCGAACGCCTTGCGAAGCGCGTCGGCCACCTGGCGCTCGTTCATGCGCTGAAGGTCGGTGCGCTGGAGCATGAAGACCTGCTTCCCGTCCTTGAACAGGCCAATGCTGGGCGACGAAGGCGCATAGGCACTCATGTAGCCGCGAGCCTTCTCGACGGCGTCGCGGTCGACTCCGGCGAACACCGTGACGGAGCGGTCTGGAATGATGGCGTTCTGCAGCGCCAGCATCACGCCGGGGCGAGCCTGACCGGCCGCGCAACCGCACACAGAGTTGACGATCACGAGCGCGGTCCCGGACTTCGCGCCAAGCACTTCATCGACCTGCTCGGGGGTGGTGAGAGGGTCAACGCCGACGGCGGCGAGTTCCTGCCACAAGGGTTCAACGGCGCGAGGGTCATAGATGGGCGGTAGTGGCATGGTGATTCTCCTGGGGGGCAGTCTACGCGCCACCTCCTGTTCGACTTGCGCTGACGCGAGCCCCGGTCGCGGACCACGGTTAGCAGAGGCTAATCTTCCATGACCGTTCCTCGCGACCCATGAACTGCCCTCGCTGCGCCGCCGAAGTTCCGGACAACGGCGTCGATTGTCCGTGGTGTGGCGTCGTCTTCACGAAAATACGCGCGAAGCCAGTCGCGAACGAAGACGTGGTCCGAGAGGGCGGCGACGTTGCCACTCCGCCCGCCATGGCTTTGCGGTCCATCAAACTTCTC
>JBDSLN010000122.1:0-4219 GCA_039916365.1 Vicinamibacteria bacterium | reverse complement strand
CGTCGTGAAGGTTTCGAGCTCGCGGTTTCGAATCCTGACGTCATCACGCGCGTGGTCGACGGCGTCCGCATGGAACCGTTTGAGCTGGTCTCCATCGACATTCCGGAAACGTTCACCGGCGTCATGATGGAAAAAATGGCGCTGCGGCGCGGCGAGATGTCGAAGATGGTCAATCACGGCTCGGGCCGCGTCCTTCTCGACTTCCTGGTGCCGACTCGCGGCCTGATCGGCATCCGCACCGAAGTCCTCACCGACACGCGCGGCACCGCAGTCATGAACCGCTTGTTCGACTCGTATCGTCCGTGGGTTGGCGAGATCTCCCGCCGGACCAAGGGGTCGCTGGTGGCCGACCGCATCGGCGACACCACCACGTTTGCTCTCTTCCATCTGGAAGAACGCGGTGAATTGTTCCTCGGCGCCGCAGAGAAGGTCTATGAAGGCATGGTGGTTGGCGAGAACGCGCGCGCAGGCGACATGGACGTCAACGTCACCAAAGCGAAGAAGCTCACTAACATGCGCGCTTCAAGCGCCGACGACGCGCTGCGCCTCACGCCTCATCGCCAGCTCACACTCGAGCAGGCGCTGGAGTTCATCTCCACCGACGAGCTGGTGGAAGCGACGCCGAAGTCGATCCGCCTTCGCAAGCGCGTTCTTCCTTCGGAAGATCGCTACAAGAAGATGAAGCCGCTCGAAGCGTAAGCAAACCAACGCCCGTCGTGCAAAAGGCAACCCTTCGTGAGTCGCCTTTTTTTGGCGGGGAATCATCCCGCTCGACGAGATCTGTTAGGAAACGGTCGGCTCTTCGTCCTCGACGGAGTTGAGCTTTTTCGCCCGCCGACGGAACGCGCTCGCCGAAATTCCCAGGGTTGCCGCGGCCGTCTCGATCGAGCCGTCCGCATCGGCCAATGCGCGCGTGACCATTTCCATCTCCGCAGCGTCCGCCGCACGCTCACGGACCTCACTCACCGACCCGTGCAAATCGATGACGTCGGACATGGAGGGACGAACCGCGGCCTGAGCGTCGATACGCAGATGCTCCGGCTCGATGACCGCTCCACCGCACAGGATCACCGCGCGCTCGATTCCGTTCTGCAGCTCGCGCACATTGCCCGGCCAGGCATGGTGGCTTAGCGCGTGAATCGACGCGGGTGAAAGGGTCAACGGGCGGCGGCGGCCCGCGTCCCGCGAGAACTTCGCAAGGAAGGATTCGGCGAGCGGCAGAATATCGTCGCGTCGAGCGCGCAACGGCGGGATCGCTATTTCGATCACGGAGAGACGGAAATAGAGATCCTCTCGGAACTCTCGCGCAGCTACCATCGACTTGAGATCCCGATTCGTCGCAGTGACCAGACGAAGATCGACCTGCCGTGTCTCGGTTCCGCCTACCCGATCGAACTGGCGCTCTTGAACCAGCCGGAGAATCTTCGGCTGCAGTGACAACGGCAAGTCACCGATTTCGTCGAGAAACAGCGTTCCGCCCTGCGCCATTTCGACGCGGCCTAGCTTGCGGGCGTTGGCTCCCGTGAAGGCGCCCTTCTCATGCCCGAAGAGCTCGTTCTCCAGCAGCGTTTCGGGAATGGCCGCGCAGTTGATCGCCACGAACGGACCCTTGGCCCGGGGAGAAAGCTGATGGACGGATCGGGCCAGGAGTTCCTTGCCGGTTCCGCTCTCCCCAAGGATCAACACGGTTGTGTCAGAAGGCGCCACGCGCTGGACCTGCAGCAACGCCCCTTTGAGACCGTCGCTCGTTCCAACGAGACGCGGAAGGGACATGCGCTCCTGGAGCTCCTCCTCCAGGAGGAAGGCGCGGCGTTTCAGGCGGCGTCGATCGAGCGCGCGATCGACGAGCAAAAGCAGATGGTCCGTATCCACAGGCTTGGTGAGGAAATCGGATGCGCCCTCGCGAATGGCGCGCACCGCATCTTCGATGGAGCCGAATGCGGTCATGACAATGACATCGGTCTCAGGGCCCGCTTTGAGCGCGGCGGTGATGACGTCGAACCCACTGCCGGCAGGCAGCTTGAGATCGGTCAGCACGACGCCAAAAGTGACGCGAGAGAGCGCCCGTTTGGCCTCGTAGGTATCGGCGGCGCTCTCGACGGTCAGGCCGTGGTCACGGAGCGTCTCAGTCAGGGCCTGCCTGAGCGAGTCCTTGTCTTCGACCAGAAGGACGTCGATCATCGCGGGAGCGAACCGGAACGGCGGTGGGCCTGACTAACGAAGCCAGCCTGCAGGAATGGCGTGCTGCCGCGCTTCCTTTTCGAGATCGGTCATGGCTTTTCTGGCATCCGCGAGATTGGCGCGCTGCTTCTCAATCTCGGTGTTCATCTCGGCGATCTGCTGTGCCCGTTTTTGAATGCGGAGCGGATCCTGGGCTTCCTGAGCGGACAAGGGCGCAATGTCGGACCGAAAGACCTCGATGTCGGCGGCTTTCTGCTTGATGTCCGCCTCGTAGCCCGCGATGCTCGTTCGGAGAGCGTCAGCTCTATTTTTCCATTCGGCCTTCTGGGCTTCGATCGGAGGTTCGGTTGATACGTGCACGACCTCTGTATCAGAACCAGCTGCGCTTGTGAGAGCGGTGACAGAACCGGCGCCCCTGGCGGCAATCTCTTTCCCGTCCTCTTCGGTCAAAACCTTGACGGGCTTCGAAACCTTGGCTCGGCGGATCTTTTCCCGCTTCGCGGCGGCGGCGAGGCTCTGATCCTGCGCAGACATGGCACTCACTCCGACGATGAAGCTCGCCACGAACGCCCAAGTCAGACGGGGCGAAAAGCCCGCCATCAGGAATCGCTCTGACCGGAGAGTTGCGCGATGCGTTGGACGAAGGTCCGATTATCAGAAGCCTGAGGAGCGAGGCGGACGTATTCCCGGTAGGCGGCCACCGCCTCTTGAGCATTGCCCCGGCGATCGAGAACACGACCTTTCTCGCGGAAAAGTAGGGCCGAGGACGAGTTCCGCGCGAGTCCTTCATTCAAGGTTCGCAGCGCATCCTCGCTCTTGTTCTGCTTCATGTAGGCCTCGGCCAGCAGAGCGCGACTCACGTCCGCCCCCGGCAAGCCGGTCAGAATGGTCTGGTACTGACGGATCGCTCCGTCGAGATCCCCCGCTGCTTCAAGGGCCCGCGCCAGGTCCTGCTTGGGGGTAAGGTCATCGGGCTGGAGCTGGACGATCCTTTCGAGATACGGACGAGCGCCCGTCATGTCACTGTGGCGCGTGAACAGACTGGCCATCTCGCGCAGGTTGGCAAGGTTGTCCGGCTGGAGATCAATCGCCTGCTGGAAAGCACTCTTCGCCTCGGACTCGCGCCCGGCGCGATTCAGGGCTTTTGCCCATTCGGTGGTGTAGCGCACATTGACCGAAGCCATGCCGGCGGCCGTTCGGTATTCGGCAATGAACTGATCCGAAGTGGCACCCGACTTCTCGAGCGCTTCGGCCAACCCGAGATGATAGTCAGGACGATTCGCGGCCGCGACGGCCTGTCGAAGCAGCCTCAGCGCCTTCGGAAAGTCGGCGGCTCGGAGCGCATCCATGCCGGCCAGATACTCGGCCACACCGGGCTCTGCCCGAGTAGGGGTCGTCACGGGGACAGGCGTGATGACGACGCTCGCGACGGATGTGGGGAACTCCGGCGCAGGCGTCTGGCTGGCATAGCGCCAACCCGCGAAGACGACTCCCAACGTCAGGATGACGAAGACCAGAGGCACCATGGGGCTCTGTTCCTCATCGCCCGATGTGACGAAGAAACCGGGTTTCCCTTTCTTGGATGCAGTGCCGTCGCCGACCATGACTCCTTCCAGAGACTCGCCGCACTTGACGCAGAACTCTTTATCGAGCCGGTTCCTTGTCGAGCACTCGGGGCACGTCCGGAAATTAGCCTTCATTCGACTCAAAGAGTAATCCCGAAACACCCCTTTTGGAAAGGGGTTTGCGGAGATTCCAGTACGTAACACCCCAGGCAAATTGAAGCCGTCAAGAGAGACCCGCCTTTGGCCATCGACAAACAGCCTGAGTTCCGATCCCTGTGGAGGGCCGGACGAAATCAAGAGTTCCGTTGTGCAGAGAAAGAATCTTGAGAACAAGAGGAAGTCCCAATCCGAGCCCTCCTGGGCGCGCGGATTCGAAGGGACGAAGGGCCTTCTCGACGTCCATCAAGCCCGGGCCGTCGTCTTCGACGATGACGAAGGCGTGGGATTGATCCGCGCCGAAGGAGATCGTGACC
>JBDSLN010000121.1:0-4320 GCA_039916365.1 Vicinamibacteria bacterium | reverse complement strand
CCAGGTCAGCGTTGTAGATGCCGCTGACCACGAACTCGAACGGACCGCCGCGGCGGCGATACGGAGGGATGAAGCTTTCAAGGAAGAACTTGTCGCCGACCTTCCAGTTGAACTTCTTGGCGAGCTTCGCGCCGATGACGGCCCCGGACTTTGTTTCTTTGAAGCTCTGCCACTGATCCGGAGGAATAACGAGTTCGGGATACATCGCGAAGTAGGTCTCCGCATCGACCCCCATGTTGTTGAAGAAGTTGCTCCAGTCGGTGGTCGCTTCACCTGCGGTGCCCGAGCCATCTGCCTGGCCTTCCTTCTTCGCTGGAAGCGATCCCCCGAACCAGATCGTCTTTGAGACCGTCTTCACTCCGGGGATCGATTGAATGCGGGCCTCGTACGCGACGGGGAGGTTGAAGGTCAGGCTGACGGAGTGGCGGGTGACCAGACGATTCGCGCTGGACGCGGCCAGCATGCTGTCGACTTCGCTCAGCACGGAACGCAGCGTGCACAGCAGAAAGATGCAGACCGCCATGGCGATGACGGTGCTGCCGGTGCGGACCCAGTTCTTACGGAGGTGTTTGAAAACGAAAGGTAGATATTTCATCGATGACCTTTCCTACTGGCGAACGAGAACGCCTTTTTCCAGGTGATGCTGGATATGCGCGCGTTCGGCTGCGCGCGGGTCGTGGGTGACCATGACAATGGTCTTCTTGAAGTCGCGGTTCAGCGTCTCCATCAGATTGAGGATTTCCTCGGCACTCTTCGCGTCCAGGTCGCCCGTCGGTTCGTCGGCGACTAAAACCTGCGGGTCGGTCACGATGGCGCGCGCGATGGCGACGCGCTGTTCCTGTCCGCCGGAGAGCTGGCGAGGATAGTGGCCCGCGCGATCAGCAAGGCCGACGACCTTCAACGCGGTCAGAGCGCGTTCGCGACGCTGAGCCTTGCTGAGGTTCGTGAGCAGCAGCGGCAACTCGACGTTCTCGGTCGCCGAGAGCACGGGAATGAGATTGTAGAACTGGAAGATGAAGCCGACGCTCCGGGAGCGCCACTTCGCAAGGTCGCCCTCAGACAAGGTGACGATGTTCTGACCCCCGACGTTCACCGCACCGGCGGTCGGGCGATCGATGCCGGCGATCAGGTTGAGCAGTGTCGTCTTGCCGGAGCCGGACGGACCCATCAGGGCCACGAACTCGCCTTCGGGCACATCGAGGCTCAAAGAGTCGAGAACCTTGATTTCCTCGGAGCCGCGCTTGTACGTCTTGGTGACGTTCTGGACAGAGACCATGGTTGTCATCGTGGGTTGTTCCTTCTGAATTTCTTGGAGAGGCTCAGTTCGCTTTCGTCCGAACCGAATCGCCGTCTTTCAAATCTTTGGCCGGCGCATCGACGAGGGTTTCGCCCCCGTAGAGACCGCTCTTGATACGGGCCACACCCGCGTTCTTCGACGCGACTTCCACCGCGCGCTGCTTGACCTTGCCGTCGAGAATCTCGAAGGCCACGGTCTTGCCGTCACGGGTGACGATGGCCGACTCGGGTGCGGATACCACGGATTGAGTCGCTTCCGGCGCACCGCTCGCGCCCACAGGTTTGTCGGGTGCTGGAGCTTCCTTCTCAAGGAACTGAACGCGCGCGCTCATCTCAGGCTTGAGATCTTTGTCCTTGTCGAGAATCGTGACCTTCACTTGAACGGTGGCCTTGGTGCGGTCTGCGGTGGGAATCACCTGGCGGAGGCGGCCCTTGTACCTGCGATCGGGGAACGCTTCCGCGCTCACTTCCGCTGGCTGATCCGCGCTGAGCTTCGCGACGTTCGATTCCGCAACGTCGACTTCCACTTCGAGCGTGTCGAGGTCAGCCAGCGCTACGATCGCGCCCGAGGCGGTCGAAATGTTCACCCCGGGAGGAATGGGCGCCACGCTTTCGCCGACTTCCGCCATCTTCTTGACCACGATGCCGGAGAACGGCGCGCGGATTTCCGTGTTCGCCAGAAGCGCACGTGAGTATTCAGCGTCCGCCTTCGCCTGCCGGATGGCTGCCTCAGCGATCGTGACGCGCGAGTTGGCGGTATCCAGCGCATCGCGTGTTCCGATCTGTTCACGCGTGAGCCGATCGGCAAGAGCCGCTTGACGCTTCGCTTCCGAAAGGTCCGCCTCCGCCCGCTGGGTCGCGGCGTCGGCTCGTTCCACCTGAGCGAGGTAGTCGCGATTCTCGAGGCGCGCAATGATCTCGCCTTCCCGCACGCGGCTGCCTTCTTCCACTTTGAGGCTGGAAAGACGGCCCTGAATTTTCGCGGAGACCACGGCCTTACGACGGGCCACGATGTAACCGGACGCCGTCAGCAGCGGGGAGCCGGCGTTTGAGGCGCGAACGGAGGCGGACGAAACCTCGCTCTTCGTGACCTTCGCCGTGGAAACTTCGACCGCGCGATTTTGAAACCTAAGGTAGTAGACGACCCCGAGGAACAGCACCGCCGGAACCAACAGGAACAGAGGCCATCGGCGTGGCGCGGGAGGAGCGGCACGGTCAATTTTTAGGCCGGCGAGATCGTTTCGTAGGTCTGACAACGGAGACTCCAAAGGAGAGGGTTCGGCGCACTGCGTCGAGGCGGCATCGAACCTTGAGGAAGGGATTCTAAGGGAGCGCTCGTCGTCGGCGCATGTGAAGGTTGTCATACGCGCGGCGTGAAGTCGCGCGCGTCATTTCAACGAACTCGAAGCGGACCGTGGCCTCAGGGTCGCCTCCCGCCCCTTAAACTTCGCTGCGACATGAACTCCACACGCATCGAGAAAGACACGTTCGGACCCATCGAAGTTCCGTCAGACCGGCTTTGGGGCGCGCAGACCCAGCGGTCGCTGCAGAACTTCAAGATCTCCACCGAGAAAATGCCGCCGGAGTTGGTGCGGGCCTTGGTCATAGTGAAGAAGGCGGCGGCGCTCGTGAACGTCGACCTGAAGGCGCTGGATGCGACCAAGGGCGACGCCATCGTGAAAGCGGCTGATGAAGTGATCGCCGGAAAGCACGATGGCGAGTTTCCTCTTGCGATCTGGCAGACCGGTTCTGGAACCCAGTCGAACATGAACGCGAACGAAGTGCTCGCCAATCGCGCTTCAGAGATTCTGGGCGGTGAGCGCGGCGAGTCGCGCAAGGTCCATCCAAACGACGACGTGAACAAGGGTCAGTCGAGCAACGACGTCTTTCCGACTGCGATGAGCGTCGCCGCGGTGGAAGCATTGACCCATGAGGTCCTGCCCAAGGTCCGCGCTCTGCGGGATGAGCTCGACAAGAAGGCGAAAGCATTCCGCGACATCGTGAAGATCGTGCGGACCCATCTTCAGGATGCGACGCCCTTGACGCTGGGCCAGGAGTTCTCGGGCTATGTCGCGCAGCTCGATCACAGCCTCAAGCATGTGGAGGCGGCGATCCCGCATCTCGCCGAACTGGCACTCGGCGGCACCGCGGTCGGCACCGGTCTGAACGCGCATCCTGAATACGCGGTTCGCGTGGCGAAGAAGCTGGCGGATCTGACTGGCCTGCCTTTCGTGACCGCGCCCAACAAGTTCGAGGCGCTCGCCGCGAATGACGCGATCGTTCACGCGCATGGCTCTCTGAAGACGCTGGCCGCTTCGTTGATGAAGATCGCGAACGACATCCGTTGGCTGTCTTCCGGTCCGCGCTGTGGCATCGGAGAGTTGTCGATCCCCGAGAATGAGCCGGGCTCATCGATCATGCCCGGCAAGGTGAATCCGACCCAGAGCGAAGCGATGACTATGCTTTGCGCGCAGGTGATGGGCAACGACGTGGCGATCAATATCGGCGGGGCTTCCGGCAACTTCGAGTTGAACGTGTTTAAGCCGCTGATGATCCATAACTTCCTTCAGAGCACCCGTTTGCTCGCGGATGGATCCGAGAGCTTCCGCACGAACTGCGCGTACGGCATCGAGCCGAATGGACCGAAGATTGACTCCAACCTCCGGAACTCGCTGATGCTGGTGACTGCCCTGAATCCTCACATCGGCTACGACAACGCCGCGAAGATCGCCAAGACCGCGCACAAGAAGGGTCAGAACTTGAAGGAAACGGCGATTGAACTCGGCCTCGTGACCGCCGAACAGTTCGATGCCTGGGTGAAGCCCGAAGACATGGTCGGAACCAAATGAGAAGCGAGCGGAGGCCTCTTTCTGTGTCGTTCGCTACGCGATCGCCACACCGCGAAGTCGCTCGCTTGTGCTCGCTCGTTTGTCACTCGGCCGTAGCGAGCGGGGGTCTGGGGGGCGGGTCCGTTCAACGCCCTGGCCTGAAGCGAGAGCGGAGGCCGATTTACTCGGCCGTAGC
>JBDSLN010000120.1:0-5731 GCA_039916365.1 Vicinamibacteria bacterium | reverse complement strand
CCGGGGTGACAGTGGGATCGGGTGGTGGAGTCGCGGGCGCGCATGTCGTGTCACGTATCACGGCCGATGGACCGGCCGCCTCAAGAGACGGGCTCCGGTACACCAGGACATCCATAGATCGCTTGGGGGCACTTGCTTCCTCCCCTGAGGCCAGGGTGTAGGTCTCTTCGACGTCGGCCTGAACGATGGTTCCCGAAGGCAGGGCAGTTGGCGCGTCAAGCCGCATGGATCCGGTGGCGGTTCCGCCAGTGGGCGGAAGAACCGCGGGATCGACGCGGCTTTCCGAGGTCGCCGTGGCGGGGATGGAAACCATCGGCAGAGCGGGAAGGGGCTCACCGATGGCGCCGATCACGATCGTGGGAGCCCCAGTGTCAGGGACCACCAAGGCGTACGAACCGGTTCCCGAAAGATTAGAGATCAGAACGCCGTCGGTAGCGAGTAGGCCAGTGGCGACGATGCGCCAGTCGCGCATGGCGGGGTCATAACGCACTAACGTGGCTTCGGGCACCGCTGAGACACCCGTGGGCATCGTGAAACTCGCCGACGCGGTGGTCGCTCCCCCCTCGCTCACCCAGTCGAAAGCGATCAGAGGCGAGAAACCGAGGGGCAAGAGATTGGGCAGGCCCTGTGAGGAGAGAAGCGTGATGCGGTGCGAGCCTCCTGCGGGCACGTCGATCGACACGGGACCAGGGACCGCAGGAACGCCAACAGCGGCAGGAGTGACCGATGGTCGAATCGGCGTCTCCGTGGTGGCGTCGGCCACCGAAGTGAGACGCGCGTCAAGGGGCACCGTGCCCACACCGCTTCCCACCGTGACCACGCGGTCTACTTTGATGAAGCCTGACTTCTCGATGTGCAGGGCGGCCAGGATATCGGCTACAGGAAGGTTGTAGCGGCCGTTCTCATCACTCACAGTGGAGCGGCCGTTCGGGCCGAGCAGCATCACCGTCGCGCCAGCGACAGGTAGCGACGTCCTGTCATCGAGCACGGTGCCCATGACAACGCCGTCGGCGGTCACGCGAACGGTGCGGCTCGTGGTGGTCACATTTCCAGCGCGGTCGGTCGCTACCAACGTGATGGTGAGCGAATCGCCAGCGTGAGCGGTTTCCGCGAGCGGGATGGAGCCCGAACAACTGCCGAGCGCGCCAGCCTGGCCTTGGGCCACGCCCGAACAGATCACGGTGGTCCCCTGCCGGATCTGAAGGCTTTCCATGGCCAGATTGTCCGTGGCCGAAGCACTTGCGATTCCCGCACGGGAGCGACTGATCGTCTCGGGCGTCTGAAGATCTGCGACCGGCGGCGTGCTGTCACGAGTGATGGTGATCGACGCCGTGGTCGTCCGACCGCCGCCGTAGCCCGAGGCTAGGCTGACGCGCTCGGTGGCGGCAATGGTGAAGGTGTTGTCGCCTTCTTCGAGGATCACGCTCTGTGTTCGATCGCAAGGCAGGAGGCCGGGACAATCCGGGCCGGCGGCGACATCGTTGACGAGAATCGTGGTGGGGGAGCGGTCGAGGATGGTGTACGCAATCACTGCTGTGCCGTTCCGCGTCACCATGCCTGCCGCGGGCGACGTGATGGTCACCGTGGGTGGAACAAGATCGATCTCGACCGCGCGGGTAGACGTGGACTCATTTCCGGCCGCGTCGACTGCGCGAACGGTGATGGTCAACGGGCCGTCATAGAGACCAGTGAGCGCGGCTGTGAAAGCCTGACCGATCACGGTGGCTCCACTTCCCTGCACTGAGACAGAGACCGATGTGGCGTCGGCGACCGTGCCCGATACCGACACGCCTGAAGCAGGAATCACGGCGCCCTGCAGCGGCGACGCGATGGTGAGCGCGGGAGGCGTCCGGTCGATCACCACCGAGACAATCTGCGTCGATTGGTTCGAAGCAGCGTCAGTGGCAACAAACGTAATCTCACGGGTGCCCTCGGCTCCAGCGGGAATGGTCGTAGCGAACGCGCCGTCGGGACCAACAGCCACGGTCTGGCCGTTGACCGTGAGAGTCAGCGGTGACGCGTCGGTGACGATGCCCGACACTTCAAGAGTCGTCGCGTTCGTCACCAGCAGCGGCGCGGGCGAGATCACAACTAGGTTCGGTGGAGTGGAGTCAAGGATCGTCTCGCTTTGCGCCTGTCCGACGTTCCCCGCGGCATCCACCGCCCTGGCGAGGATGACGCCATCGCCGATGAGCGGAATGGTGAGGACAAAGTGACACGTGAGCGATTGGCCGGCCGTACCCGTACAAGTAGGGTCGAAGGCCATCACGCCGTTTACTTCGACCATCGTGGTTGAGCGGTCGGTGACCTCGAGTTCTACTTCGACGAGACCCGCCTTTACATAGGCGCCGGTCGCCGGTTTGGTGATGGTGACGACGGGCGCCGTGCGATCAACCGCAACCGTGACCGATGCGGAGCTGGAATTCGCCGCCGCGTCTTTAGCGGTGGCAGTGACAACCAACGCGGGGCCCGCGCCGACGGCAACATTCTGAGCCACGAAGGTCGAGAGAACGCCGGGAGCGCCGGGCGTCACCGTCGCAACCACGCCATTAACAATGACCGAGACGGGGGTCGCGTCTTGAACGTGACCAACCACCGCGATGAATTCAGCCGCCGTGGCGTCGCCTGCCTGCGGCACATCTATGGTCACCACGGGCACCGTTGTGTCCAGCGTCAGATCCCTGGTGGACGTCGTGGAGTGACCGGTTGAGTCCGTCACCGTCACAGAGACCAAGTTGACGCCTTCACCCAGCGGGACGCTGCAGGAGTACATCCCTCCCGAAATGATTCCTGCGACGGCGGCGGTTCCCGCGGTGCACGTGACGACGAGGCCGGGATCGACGTCGTTCAACGTGCCGGAGATGAGCGCGTTGCCTCCCGAGACACCGTCCGCCCCGATCGTCCGGCCGATCTCAGGAATCTCCGGAGTCACCACCGGCGGATGGGTATCAACCGTAAATGGAACGATCAGCTCGACGGGATTGTTCGCGTTGTCGATCGCGGTCAGACGGAGGATGTAGAGGCCGTCTGAAAGGACCGAAGGCGTGGTGCCAGTCAGGCTTACCGTCACCGGCTGGTCAGGCGCGCTCCCACCGCTCACCGTCGGGGTCAACGAAGCGCTGATGTCCACTCCATCAAGGAGAACTTGAATGAACGTTGGATTGATGCCGGCGGATGGAGCCGCATCGACGATGGTGAATTGAAGGGCGGGCTGAACCGCACCCAGGAATGACTGCGGAAGCGGAGAGATCGCGGCGGCCGTCGGCCGCACGGTGTCAACACCGAACGACGCGGGAGCTGCATCCGTCGCGTTACCAGCGCGGTCGATGACCCGTGCTTCGATCTGATGGTGACCATCCGCGAGATCGAGGCCCAGAACGCGCGACAGCGTGAGCGTTGCGCCCAGCGGACTGTGGACCAGCGAGGAGGAGCGATCCACGCCGTCGACCGTAACCGTGACCAGAGCCGGATCGACGCCGCTCGCCGCGTCGGCATAGAGGAGAGCGATCGTGGGTTCACCGGTCGAGAGGAAGGTATCGGATTGAGGCTGGTCGATCTCAATCGTCGGGGCCACCGTGTCGGTGAGGAATCCAGTGGTAAGGCGGGTTTCGTTGCCCGCGAGGTCGCGCACAATCGAGAGAATGCGGTGGCTTCCATCCAGCAATCCGGGGGTGATTTCGCCTCTCGCATTGTCGGCGTCAATGGTCAGCAGTCCGGTGATGTCCCAGTCAGGCTCGGCAGGATCCTCGGAAAGCACAAACACAAGGGTTGCAGCGGGATCAATTCCAGCGCCGGCTGCACCAGTGGGGCTCGCCGGGTCGGTGAAGCGCACCCAGATCTCTGGTGTGGAATCGTTCGTGAAGCCGTCGATTTGGGGAGCCGCGATATCGAGATGAGGCAAAGTCAGATCCACGTTGAACGTCCGTTGGACCAGAGTGAGATTGCCGGCGCGATCGGCTGCTGCCACGCGCAGAACATGAGCGCCCTCGGCGAGAGGAACAGAAAGGCGACCGGCCGCGTTGGTGGGGTCAATGGCAAAGTCCGAAGTGACGTCCGTTCCGTCAATCGAAATGAGCACCGTCGCGGGGTCCAGGCCGCTTCCGAGGTCCGACATCACCACCCGGACGTCGGGGGTTGCTGTTTTCAGGAAGCTGGTCTGGACGGGGTTTTCGATCGCGAGGGCCGGCGCCGTGGCGTCAATGATGAAAATGGAGGCGACCTCGCCGAGGTTCCCCGCCGAGTCGCGGATTTCGGCCTCGACGGTGTTCGGGCCCTCGGGCAGCAGCTCGGGAAGAGTCGCGGTCGCCTCGGATCCAGCGACAACAAAGGCACTCGTGCGGTCAACCCCGTTAACGCGAATCTTCAAGCCTGACGTGACGATCCCCTGCGCATCGACAAACGAGACGCGGATCGCCGGAGTGCGAGCGTTCACGAACGCTCCATTCGCGGGAGCCACGACGGTGATCGCAGGCAGGACCGAGTCAACCGTGAAGGAGATTGTGGATGTCTTCGTGTTTCCCGCGCGGTCGGCGATGGCGAACACGAGTGTGTGGACGTCGTCGGAGAGTCCGGACGCGGTCGCAGATGCATGGTCGGCGGCCACCGTTAGCGCCAAAGGCGCGCCGTCGATCGTCGCGGTGAACGTCGGCAGATTTAGTCCCTGATCATCGGAGTACTGAACCGAGATGGTCACTGGCCCACCTCCAATCACCTGGCCCTGCGCGGGCGCGACCGGCGTGATCGTCGGCGCTATGGTGTCAACGACGAAAGCGCTCGACACGGTTGACGTATTCCCCGCTGCGTCCGCGATGGTGGCCTCGATAGTATGAGCGCCATTTGCGAGAGCCGAAGTCGGCAGCCCCGTGGCTTCGGTAGCGGTACGAGTGAAGGAAGAGCTGACATTGACGTCGTCGATCGCGACATACAGGGAGGGGCCGTTGATTCCTGACGGAAGGAATCCCCCATCTGAGAACGCAAGTTCAATCTGCGGGCGGGTCTCGTTCAGGATGGCGCCGTAGGGCGGAGCCTGGATGGTCAGAGTTGGAATCGTGGCGTCGACGCGGAAGGTCCGCATGCCCACGCCTAGGTTCCCCGCCTGATCCTTTATCTCTGCGCGGAGCGTGTGCGTACCGTCGACAAGTTGCAGCAGTCCGTCGAGCGAGGCTTCGTCCGGTCCTCTGTTGAACAGGCTGGTGCGATCCAGGCCATCGATAAGAATCGTGAGCGTGGATAGACTCGGGGCCGAGACTTGGTCTACATAGCGGACCCGGAACAGAGGCGATGGATCCCGTGTGACTTCGCCCTCGACGGGAGTCAGCCAAACGACGCTCGGTGGAACCGTGTCCCTCTGTCCGGATTGGCAGATCTCAATCGTAAACGTAGCGCCCGGCGAACTCTTGACCTGAACGTAGAGCTGGTTTGCAGCCTGAAGGCTGCCAATGGTCTTGCTGAAACTGACGACGTTCTGCGAGAAGTCGCTCTCGCGGATGACCTCGACGCCGTTGATCTTGACCGCCGCCGCCGACGTTTTGTCACGGCCTTGCGAATCTCCATTCACCACTGTGAGCGCGTAGGGGCCGGTCGAGCCCGCGGGGATCGTGAAACTCTCGTTGTAGTCCGTGGGCCCGTTGCTAGCGCTCGTGCGGGTGAAACGCTTCGGGCCAAAGACGGAAGCGGGGCATGGAGGCGCTGTGGGGGAAGGACTCGGCGCCGGCGCCGGAGTCGGAGTCGG
>JBDSLN010000119.1:0-8375 GCA_039916365.1 Vicinamibacteria bacterium | reverse complement strand
GCGCGGCCCGTAATTAGGTCCAAGGGGCCGGGCTTGGGATCGCCACCCGGATGAATTTCCATGGGCTTGCCGCGATGGTCAAGATAGCCCAGAAGTTTCCATGAAAGGAGACGTGCGCCGCGGGTGCTGAAGGCGACCTCCGCCTCTTTCGTAGTGATTTCCGTTCGAAGTTCTACGCCGGAAATCAGCGGAACCAGGGGTGTTTCTACCGCGGTGGCGGTTGGTGGGGAGGCCGCAACGGATTGGGGGGACGGTGAGGACGCAACGCTTGCTGACGGTTTGGGACTACCGGCGGTCTGCCCTTGGCTGCCTTGCTCCGCGGGCAGGGGGTACCGGGAGCTGGTCCACATGCGAAAGCCCAGCAGCACGGCAAAGGAGAGCGCGAACGCGAGTATGAGACGTCTTTCTTCCATCGGTTTCCTTCTTACTTGCCGCCTTGTGCGCCCGTTCTATTCCGAAAGTCCGTCACGGTAACGGGTCGAGGCCTTGCCCGCCAAAGGGCCGGCAACGCATGATTCTTCGAAGGGCCATCCATGCGCCCCGCGCGCCATATTTGATGACGGCTTCGCGTCCGTATTGGCTGCATGTCGGATCGAAGCGACAACTTCCGGCGAACAGCGGCGAGAGTACGGCTTTGTAGGCGTCAATTACCAGAACGATGCCGGCGACCAGCGCCTCCTCGATGCGAGACCGCTTTTGAGAGAGCGGCATTCAGGGCCTGGCGGACATCCGTCGCGGTTGCATCGCCAAACCTGGGATCGATATTAACCACGATGTCATAGGGTGCCGACCTCTTAAAGTCCCGCCGGTAGCATTCCTTGACGAGCCGGCGGGCGCGATTCCGAGCGACGGCGCCCCCGACCCGGGTCGAAGCAGAAATACCAATGCGGCCCGGTCCCAGAGCGGATAAGATCGCCACGCCCAGAAGCGGGGTTGATCCACGACTGCCGCCTTTGAGAATCGCAGCGAAGTCGCCGCTCTTTCTGACGCGGCGATCTCTCCCCAGTTGGCCGCGTGCTGCAGCGTCAAAGGGGTTGCTGGATGCTGTCGGGATCGACGCCTCAGGCGCCGAGGCGCTGCCTGCCTTTGGCACGCCGTCTTTTGATCACCAATCGTCCTCCCCGCGAGCGCATGCGGACGAGGAAGCCGTGAGTCCTTCTTCTACGACGATTATTGGGCTGGAACGTTCTCTTCACTGTCTTATGGAATCCTTGCGAAAAGTAGAACCTATGATGTTATCGCTATATTAGCCGCCCGTCAAAACAGGGGCGCATTTTCGCGTCCGACGAGGGGTCTCCCGTGCTATGGTTCGGGCTCTCGCGTGGCGAACCTCTCGCCCGACCAACGGCTTGCTTTTCAGGCTCCCTGGTTGCCCCCGTTACCTTCTTTTGGCGATTCTTTTTGGTTTCTAGTCGATGACCGTTTGGGATCGTGTTCTGGATCTAGTGGAGAAAGAGGGCAGGGTCAGCTCTCATTCCTTCGTCACGTGGTTTCGTCCAACCGCGTTTCGATCTTTCGATGGTTCGCTCCTCTCTATTGGTGTTCCGAGCGCGGCGTTTAGAGATTGGTTCTTGAAGAACTACTCCAGTCTTGTCTCGGAAATGCTGAACTCTCTGGGCCATCCCGGGGTACGTCTTCAGTGCGAAGTGGAAACCTACGGGACCGCCGAGTCTCTGCCTATCATCGAGGCCTCGGCGCTCAACCCAAAGTACACCTTCGAGACATTTGTGGTGGGTGCTTCCAACCAGATGGCGCATGCCGCGGCCAAGGCGGTTGCAGAGGTTCCCTCCAAGTCATACAACCCCCTTTTCATATACGGCGGCGTTGGACTTGGCAAGACGCATCTGCTGCAGGCGATCGGTCACTACCTGATTCAGCGCAATCCAAAAATAGCGCTGACTTACGTATCCAGCGAACACTTCGTCAATGAAGTGGTTTCCGCCATTCGCTACGAGCGCATTCTGCCCTTCCGTCAGCGATACCGCGCCATTGACGTACTCGTTATCGACGACATCCAGTTTCTGTCGAACAAGGAACGGTCACAAGAAGAGTTCTTTCATCTCTTCAACACCCTTTACGAGGCGGGAAAACAGATAGTGATCTCCGCTGATGTGCCTCCCAAGATGCTGACCGGGGTTCACGAGCGGATGCAGAGCCGTTTTTCGTCCGGGATGTCCGCGGACGTTGGTCCTCCGGACATTGAAACTCGCGTGGTCATTCTCCAAAGACTGGCTGCGGCCGAAGACATTCTGCTTCCAGATAACGTCGGCTTGTTCGTCGCCTCAAAGGTGCGGTCTAACATCCGAGAACTCGAAGGAGCCTTCAATCGGATTGTCGCTCACGCGAGCTTGCGCGGCGTCGAAATAGACATAGAAGTAGCCCAAGCCGCCATGAAGGACTTGATGGACGCTCCTGAGAAGAGACTTTCCATCGAAACGGTCCAGAAGTTTGTTGCCGATCACTACAAAGTGAAAATCTCCGATTTGAAGGCAAGAAATAACTCTAGGAGCGTCACGACCCCGAGACAAGTGGCGATGTACCTGTCCAAGATGCTGACGACGTCATCTCTTCCCGAGATCGGTCGAGGTTTTGGCGGGAAGCATCACTCCACGGTCATTCACTCAATCCGGAAGGTCGAAATAGACAGAAAAGCCGACACCGATTTTGACAGGCTCCTCAACAGCTTTATTTCCTCACTCAAATAGGGTTGAAGTGGTCCATGCCATTGATTCACATTTGTTACCGGAATACTTTCCGTGAATGCTGGAGCAACGCTCTTTCATTCACACTTTCATAAATCCATTCACAGGGAAATCAACATCGTTTAGAATGTCGTAACAAATTGAAAATAAAAGACATCTATCCGTTATAGACACTTGAGACAGATTCCTCTTACTAGATAACTATCTCCATTTTTATTCAAGTAGAAGAATAAAGAAACGCTCACAAAGCACTCTTTTGGAAAGCAGGTCATGGAAATAACTGTTCGCCGTGAAGACCTCGTAAGAGATCTCCAAGTTATTCTGGGAATAGTGGATCGCCGTGGAGCCATCGCCATTCTCTCCAATGCCCTTCTCGTCGCCACCGGCGACACTGTGGCGATTTCCGCCACCGACCTGGACGTTTCGGTTAAGGCCGTGTGTACGGCCCGCGTGAAGAAGCCCGGAGCCACCACGCTGCCTGCGCGCAAGCTTCACGACATCATCAAGGCACTTCCCTCGGGGTCCGACATTCTGCTCAAGGATGAAGGCGACGGTTTTGTCTCCGTTCAGAGCGAGAGAACGAACTACAAAGTTGCCACCCTGCCCAAAGATGATTTTCCGACCCTGCCCGAGGGCAAGGGATCCCAGGAAATATCCCTTCCCGCGGCTGTGATGGGTCGACTCATCGCCAAAACCAGTTTTGCAATCACCGTGGAAGATGCCCGGTATTACTTAGGCGGAGCGCTCCTTATCGTCCAAGGTGACACCGTCAGTATGGTAACGACCGACGGTCACCGTCTTTGCTTCGCGCGCGAAAGAGTTGAAGGCGCCAAGTTCAAGGACGAAAGGTTCTTGATTCCGCGCAAGGCCATTCAGGAACTCAAGCAACTGAGTGACGGCGAAGAAACCATCTTTTTTTCTCGCACTGAGAATCATCTGATTTTCCGGACGACCCGTCGAACCCTCACAAGCAAGTTGGTCGAGGGCCAATTTCCGGCTCACGAAAAGGTCATCGCGGCCAAAGGCCCGAAGGTAGGCGAGACGAAGCGCGTTGAACTCCTTGACGCTCTGCGTCGCGTCAGCCTTCTCTCCACGGAACGTTCGCGCGCGGTGCGTCTCACGATGAAGCCGGGAGAAATAGAGCTTCACGCCTCATCGCCCGATCAGGGTGAAGCGGTTGAAACCTTCGCGGCTGAGTATTCCGGTGATCAGGTGGACATCGGATTCAATGCTCAGTACCTGATCGACTTCCTCGCCGTGTTGACCGAGGCCGATATCACGATAGAACTCAAGGACAGCGATGCGCAGGGCATTTTCTATCCCTCAAGCCAGAAGGAAGGCGATTCGATGCATCGCTACGTTCTGATGCCGATGAGGCTCTAGCCACCTCCCCGGTAGGCCGACCGTAGGGATTCGCGGGCAGCGACTTCCCACAGCCGGCAATCTCAGATTTAGACCTTGCTCACGCGAAAAGCGCGCGCACCCCCAAGAACGGAAAACAACCAAAGAGAAATGATCGAGAAACCCGACGAGATCGCCTATGGCGTGGACACTATCAAGATCCTTGAAGGACTTGAGGCCGTTCGTGTCCGCCCCGCGATGTACATCGGTTCCACCGGCGAGTCCGGTCTGCATCACCTGGTGTATGAGATTGTCGACAACTCAGTAGACGAAGCCTTGGCCGGTCACTGCGACACTGTGGAAGCGTTCATCCACATCAACAACTCGATCACCGTGATCGACAATGGCCGCGGCATTCCAACCGGCCCCCATGCATCGGGTCTTGGCGATACCGCCGAAGTCGTCCTCACCAAACTCCACGCCGGCGGCAAATTTGAGAAGAAGGCTTATCAGGTTTCAGGCGGCCTCCATGGCGTTGGTGTTTCGGTCGTCAACGCTCTGTCCGAACGCCTTGATCTGACCATCTGGAGAGAAGGAAAGACCTTCACGCAGAGCTACGAACGCGGCATTCCCGTCACCAAAGTGACAGATATCGGGCCCGCCGACCGACGCGGCACCAAAATCACATTTAAGCCCGATCCGACGATCTTCGAGACGACGGTTTTTTCGTTCGACACGCTCTCTCAACGGTTGCGCGAATTGTCTTTCCTCAATCGCGGCATCCAGATTTCGCTGATCGACGAACGAGACGGCAAGGCGCACCATTTCAAGTACGAGGGCGGCATCGCCTCGTACGTCGAGCACCTCAACAAGAACAAGGCCGTCGTCACTCCCGAACCAGTGGAGGTGGGCGGAACCAAGGACGGCGTCATCGTCGAGTTGGCCATGCAGTGGAACGACGGCTACGCCGAAAATGTCCACAGTTTTGCCAACAACATCAACACCCATGAAGGCGGTTCGCATCTCATCGGCTTCAAGAGTGCGCTGACCCGCACGCTCAATTCGTACGCGCAATCGAAGAACCAGCTCAAGGAAGGCGAGGCCTTCCAAGGCGAGGACACGCGCGAGGGCCTGTGCGCCGTCATCAGCGTTAAGGTTCCCAATCCGCAATTTGAAGGCCAGACCAAGGGCAAGTTAGGCAACTCCGAAGTCAAGGGGTTGGTCGAAAGCCTGGTCAACGAGAAGCTTGGCGCATTTCTTGAAGAGAATCCAGGCCTCGCCAAGCGCATCATGCAGAAGTGCGTGGACGCGCTGCGTGCCCGAGAGGCCGCTCGTAAAGCTCGAGATCTCACCCGCCGCAAGGGAGCGCTCGATAGCGCCGGCCTTCCGGGAAAACTTGCCGAATGCCAGGAGCGCAACCCTGAGCTTTGCGAGTTGTATCTTGTCGAAGGCGAGTCCGCCGGAGGGTCGGCGAAGCAGGGCCGCGACCGCGTCTTCCAGGCGATTCTTCCGCTGAAGGGAAAAATTCTCAACGTCGAGAAAGCGCGTCTCGACAAGACGCTCGCATTTGAAGAAATCCGTAACATCATCGCGGCGCTTGGCACAGGAGTGGGCGCCGACGATTTCGATGTCACCAAGCTGCGCTATCACCGCATCATCTTGATGTGCGACGCCGACGTTGACGGCAGCCACATCCGCACGCTTTTGCTGACGTTCTTCTATCGCCAGATGAAAGAACTCATCGAACGCGGGCATCTCTTCATCGCGCAGCCGCCGCTCTTCAAGGCCAAGCACGGAAAGTCCGGCCGATATCTGAAGGACGAAGCCGCCCTTGATGGCTATCTTCTCGACCGCGCGCTCGAGGGCAGATCGATCTCCAACGCGTCCGGCGCTACCGTCGAGCCCCTGAAGGTCCGCCGTTTCGTCGAGCGCCTCACCGGAGTCGCGAAACTTCTTTCCCGAATCGAACGGCGCGGCATCTCCAGAAAGCTCGCCGACATTCTGGTGCGACATGGCGCGCGCGACGCGAGCTTCTTCGCCGACAAGGCGACGCTGCTGACAGCCATTCAGCCCTATCGTGATGGCGGCGACGAGATGGACGTCGACATCCTCGAAGGCGAGTCGACCTACCACCTGACGTTTGAAGACAAGAGCGTGTCCCCGCCTCGCCGATCCACGGCGGGCGCCGATTTTGTGACGAGCCCCGAGTACAAAGCGCTCTACTCCGCGTTTGAAGACGTCAAGGAATTCGACCAGCCGCCGTTCGAACTCCACCATGGATCGGACACCGAAAAAGTCTTTGCCCGGGATGCCCTGGTGGCGAAGCTTATGGACGAGGGCCGGAAAGGCCTTCAGATCCAGCGCTACAAGGGTCTCGGCGAAATGAACCCGGAAGAACTTTGGGAAACCACCATGGATCCCACTCAGCGAACGCTCGTTCAGGTGCGCCTCGAGGATGAAGAAGTGGCCGAGGTCATGTTCTCGACCCTCATGGGCGATGCGGTTGAACCGCGCCGTCTCTTCATCGAAGAGAACGCTCTCAACGTTCGCAATCTGGACGTATAGCGCCAGACGTCGCCCCCCAAACGCGAAACGCCAGACGCGAACCCCAAGACGCCGATAAGGACCGCAACCGACTTGACTCAAAACGACTACGCCCTCGTAACCATCCCCATCAACATCGCCGACGAAATGCGGCAGTCCTACATGGACTACGCGATGTCGGTGATCATCGGTCGCGCGCTGCCGGACGTCCGCGACGGGATGAAACCCGCGAACCGTCGCGTGCTCTACACCATGCACGAGATGGGGCTCGTCCCCGGAAAGCCCTTCCGCAAGAGCGCCGGCATCGTCGGAGACGTTATGGGTAAGTACCACCCTCACGGCGACGCTCCGGTGTACGACACCCTCGTCCGTATGGCGCAGAACTTCAACATGCGCGCCATCCTTGTGGAAGGCCAGGGAAACTTTGGGTCCGTCGATGGCGACCGCCCCGCTGCCATGCGCTACACGGAAGCGAGGCTCACGAAGATCGCCACCGCGATGATGGACGATCTGGACAAGGAGACCGTCGAGTTCCAGGCGAACTACGACGACCGTCTTGAAGAACCGACCGTCCTTCCCACAGTTCTTCCCGCCCTCCTCGTCAACGGATCGTCCGGCATCGCTGTCGGCATGGCGACCAACATTCCGCCGCACAATCTGGGCGAAGTGGTCGACGGACTAGTGTATCTGGTCGAGAACCAGAATCTTTCCGCGGACGAACGGCTTGAAGGCGTCATCGAACGCATCACCGGACCCGACTTCCCCACCGGCGGATTTGTGCTCGGCAAGAGCGGCATTCGGCAGGCCTACCGCACCGGGCGCGGATCGGTCACCATGCGCGCGAAGGCCGAGATCGAGAAGCGCAAAGGCGACAAGGAATCCATCATCGTCACGGAGATTCCGTTCCAGGTCAACAAGGCTCGCGTCATTACCAAGATCGCGGAACTCTGGCGTGAGAAAAAGATTGACGGCATCACCGACGTGCGCGACGAGAGCGATCGCCGCGGTATGCGCATCGTCGTGGACATCCGAAAAGGCGAGTCGGCGCAGGTCATCCTGAACCAGCTCTACCAGCAGACTCAACTCCAAGACACATTCGGCATCATCATGCTGGCGATCGTCCACAAGCGGCCGCGCGTGCTGACGTTGCTCGAGATGTGCGACTACTTCATCGGCTTCCGCCGAGAAGTGGTCCGCCGGCGCATCGAGTTCGAGCTGCGCAAGGCCGAGGCCCGCGCCCACATCCTCGAAGGCCTGCGCATCGCGCTCGACAACATCGACGCGGTGATCACGCTGATCCGCGCCTCGAAGTCGACGGCCGAAGCCAAGTCCGGCCTGATCGCCACGTTTGGCCTGTCCGACATCCAGTCCCAGGCCATCCTCGACATGCAGCTCCAGCGCCTGACCGGCCTCGAGCGGCAGAAGATTCTCGACGAACTGGCCGAGCTCATTCGCGTGATCGAGCGCCTGCGCACGATCCTCGGCAGCCAGCGCCTGCTCGTGCAGATCATCGTCGACGAACTGCGCGCGGCCCAGCACAAGTTCAGCGATCCGCGGCGCACGCAGATCATCGAGGACGAGAGCGAGTTCAGCATCGAGGATCTGATCGCCGACGAAGACGTCGCGATCACAGTCACCGACACCGGCTACATCAAGCGCACTCCCATCTCCACCTATCGGGTCCAGCGGCGCGGCGGCAAGGGCCGGATCGGGATGCGCACGCGCGAGGAAGACGTGGTCAACCACCTGTTCGTTGCGTCCACGCACTCCTACATGATGATCTTCACC
>JBDSLN010000118.1:0-4582 GCA_039916365.1 Vicinamibacteria bacterium | reverse complement strand
CGGTGATCCGGAGAGGCCGACGGTCCAGGGGGACTCGCTTTTGGGATCGGCCAGTAACCGCTCGGACCTGGCGTGCATCAAACTCGGGATTATGACCGGCTATCCCAGGTTTCTGCTCCTTCTAACCGCTCTTGTGACCCTTGCCGCTTGCGGGGGGAGTTCGGGTTCCGCCTCGCCCACGGGGCCGAGCGCAGTGGCCGCTCCGACCCCTACCCCGGCCGCCGCAACCCCAACTCCAACCCCCGCGCCGACCGCGGCCCCCACGCCCGCAGTGACACCGACGCCGGCGCCAACGCCCACCCCGACCGGTCCGACGACCCTTCGCCGCACTTCACTGACCGGCGCTGCAGGCCACTCCGCGTCCGGCACCGTCGCGATCGTCCGTTCGGGTTCGTCGGTTTCCCTGGTCTTCCAGTCGGATTTCAGGATCGACGGCGGCGTGAGCGACGTCATTCTCTCGAACCGTCAGGATTCCATGGATGGCGGGATGAACCTCGGAGAACTCAAGTCGCTCAGCGGCGAACAGTCTTACGCCATGCGCAACGATGGATCGGACTTTAGATACGTGATTCTCTGGTGCAGGCCTTTCCGTGTGGTCATTGGAGTTGGGGAGTTGCGCTAGGTGAACGGGTCACATCCCCCGGAGCTTCCGATCATGAAGTCTATTGCGGGCCGTTTCACACCAATGGTCGCCCTGCTGGGGCTCTGCGGGTTGCTGTTTGTAGCGAAGACCACCGAGGCACAGCAGAAGAAGGTCGGGCTCTACGCGGGCTATACCTTTCTACGGGCCGAGGACGGCAATCTGAGTGGCTTGCGACTCTCCCCCGAGTATCGGGTGCATCGCCTCGCCTCGGTGGTGGGAGATCTCTCGGCCGAAAAGGGAACGTTTTCCTCCACCGACACAAGGCTGCTTTCCGGGCTCGGCGGGCTGCGCCTGAAGTTCGGCGCGGGTCCGACCCGTCTGTTCGTTCACGCTCTGGCGGGCCCAGTGCGAGTATCGTCGTCCGCTCGGTCTGCCGGGGGCGTCAGCTTCTCGGCTGCCGCCACTGGCCTCGGCCTTGATGGCGGAGGCGGAGTCGAGTTCGGGGGCGGGCGGTCTTTCAGGATACGGCTGGGCGCCGATTACCTGCGCCGAAGGGTGAGGGCACCCGGAGTCGTGCTGATCGCGAACGACGTGCGTGCGACCGTCGGGTTTGTCTTCTAGTCCGGGGGTCTCGGGCATCATCGTGTCGAACCACGACACGCGCGGAACCTCGATACGGTTCCGACCACCATCGACAGCCTCCCGCGCGTGGTCGAGAAGGTGGGCGCTCTCAATCCTGCGCAAGGAGTTCGAGATCGCCATGGCCCTCACTGGTCGGCGATCCATCGCGGAGATCGACAAGGGTGTGATTTGGTGACTCATCGTGCCGAGATCTGCAGGGGTGGAAACCCGAGCTGCCTGGCCACGGCCTGAACTCGCGGATCGAGCCTCAACTTCGGGCCGAGGATGCCGTAGACCGTCAAGGCTGAGGAAACGCCATTCCTTCGGTCGTCCCGCACGATCGCCTCGAGCGTTTCGATCGCCGCCTTGTCCCCTCGCTGCCAGCGTGCGAGAGCCAACGCCTGAAGCGGCTCGCCGGTATGGATGATGTTCTCCGTCGCTTTCTCCCGAGTGGCAGCATTTGCCCAATCGTCGGCAAGCCGGATCATCCTGGCGCGCTCGTCCCTGGTCACGACGGTGAAGGCGATTCCGTTCAGGCCCGTGCGAAGCGATACCGCCGCGTCTTCGAGCTTGCGCAATGCGAGGTCATGTGCGAACCGCAGGACCCATCCATACCAGGCCTCGGGCGATTGGGCCAGACCTTGCGCATAGAGGGACGAGGCCTCCGCGAACCGGTCCGCGCCGTCGTACGTGGCGGCGAGCGACAGCGTGATGACGTGCGAAAGCGGGTCGAGCCGATGTGCGAGTTCCATTTCGCGAGTGGCCTCGTCCCAACGACCCACCGGGCCAAGTTCGTAGGCGTAGAACTGGTGGGCGCTCGCATACGATGGACTCAAGGCCACCGCGCGCTCGAACGACTCCATTCCGGACCGCCCGCTGTTGCTGAGCGCCATGCCCAGTGAAACGTGGGCCTCGCCGAGATCGGGTGCCAGTGCCGTCGCCTTCCGCGCCGCTTCCTCAGCACGTCTCAGTGCCTCGGCTGGATCGAGGCCCGGCACGTTGTACTCCGTCGGGATCGACAACGAGTACGCGTCTGCGAGTCCGGACCAGGCCTGCGCGTAATTCGGATCGAGGTCGATGGCCTTCTTGAAGGCCGCGGTGGCCTGAATCATGCCGTCCGTGGTGCGCCTGTTCCAGTGGTATCGGCCGAGCAGATACGAATCGTAGGCCTCGGTATTCCTGGTGCCGCCGGTTGGAGTTGCTGGCACGGCCGTCGTGTTCAGAGTGATCTGGAGAGCCTGAGCGACGTTCCGAGCCACCTCGTCCTGCACGGCGAAGATGTCCGACGCGGGGCGATCAAAAACATTCGACCAGAGGATCGCCTCGGTGTCGGCGCGCACGAGACGCGCGGCGATGCGCAGTTGTCCGCCGGCTCGCTGGATGCTGCCGGTCAGGATGTTCGCGACGCCCAGTTGCCGGCCGATCTCGCGCAGGCCGACTGCCTGATCGTGCGGAGAGGAGGCCTGCGAGCGCACCGTGATGGAAAGGCCGGGGAGCCTGGACAACGCCGTGCTGATGGTCTCCGCGACGCCCGCACCTAGATACGCGCCCCCTTGTTCCGCGCTCAAGTCGACGAAGGGTAGGACGGCGATGGAGGTGTCTTGTTTCCGATCGCTCGGCGATGCCCGATCGCCGACGGCCGCCGAGGTTCGACCGTGAAGAGACCACCATCCAACAGACACCGCGATGACGATGGCCGCCGCCACCATCATGAGTCGTCGGCTCGAACGCGGAGCCGCACCGGATGCCTCCATCAACGAGGTCGGCTCCACCGATTCTTCGCGTGCCCGTGTCGCCGTTTCGCCGGATTCCGAGGCGCGGCGCAGCTCCTTCAGCTCGATCAGGATTTCCCGCGCGCTTTGAATGCGGTCAACCGGACTCTTTTTCAGGCAGCGCTCGATGAGCCGGATCACGCCTTCCGGGACGTCCGAGCGAAGATCGCGAATCGCCTCCGGTTGATCCCGCAGAATCGACGCCATCAGCGCCGGCGACGACTCGCCACGGAAGGGCCTCGCTCCGGTCAGCATCTGGTACATCACGATGCCAAGCGAGAAGATGTCACTCCGGCCGTCGAGCGGCCTGGCCTCCACCTGCTCGGGCGACATGTAAGGTGCTGTGCCCACGACCATCCCCGCTTGGGTCAACTGCTCGCGAGCTGCTTCGACTCCCACGTTCGCTTCTTTGGATCTGCTCTGCGCGAGCCCAAAGTCGAGAACCTTCACGTGGCCGGAGTTCGTCAGCATCACGTTGAGGGGCTTCAGGTCGCGATGCGTGATGTTCTTCTGATGGGCGGCGCTCAGGGCCTCGGCGATGCCCATCGACACATCGAAGAACTGGGCGAGGGAGACGCCGGTCGAAGGGATCATCCGATCGAGGGTGCGGCCCTCGATCAACTCCATGGTCATGAACCGCACGCCGCCCGATTCCTCGGTGGAATGGAGCGTGACGATGTTCGGGTGGTTGAGTGCTGCGACCGCGCGCGCCTCACGCGTGAATCGTTCGAGGCTGTCCGGATCCGCGGAGAGTGCGGCGGGCAGGATCTTCAGAGCGACGTCACGTCCAAGCCGTGGATCGTGCGCGCGATAGACCTCGCCCATGCCTCCGGCTCCGAGGGAGGAAACGATCTCATAAGGCCCGAGCCGTGAGCCCGGCGTCAACGACATGGTTGGCGCAGTCTAGGAGACTCAGCCGCAGAACAAATCAGGCTCCTATCCACGACGCTTTGCGCAAGGCCAACGAGGGCTCCTTGAAGTAGCCTTCGCTCGCGCGGTGCCTCATCCTCTTCCCTGGTACATCTCAGGCCCCCTGATCGGGCTCATGGTGCCGGCCTTGCTCCTGCTGGGCAACAAGACCTTCGGCGTGTCCAGCAACTTCCGACACGTTTGCGCGGCCATAGCACCCGGCCGGATCGCCCATTTCGGTTACGACTGGAAATCGGTTGGATCGTGGAACCTGACCTTCCTGCTCGGGATGTTTTTCGGAGCCATGGCGGCTTCGATCCTCGCCCCACCGGCGTCTCTGACGCTCGCCCCGGCCACCGTTCAGGCGCTCCACGATCTGGGTCTGCGCGACCTGAACGGGCTCGCGCCGGTCGAAGTGTTCTCGTGGGCGTCCCTTCTCTCGATCAGAGGCCTGGCCATGATCGTGGGTGGGGGATTCCTCGTCGGTTTCGGAACGGCCTATGCGGGCGGATGCACCTCAGGCCACGCCATCGCGGGCCTCGCGAGTCTTCAACCCAGCTCTCTCCTCGCGGTTTCCGGTTTCTTCGCGGGGGGGCTTTGTGCGACTCACCTTCTCCTCCCCTGGCTGCTTCGAGGACTCTGATGCGTCTCGTCCCCTACTTCCTTTTGGGCGGCATATTTGGCGCGGTCCTGTATG
>JBDSLN010000117.1:0-4391 GCA_039916365.1 Vicinamibacteria bacterium | reverse complement strand
CACGAAGGAGGAGGCGAAGAGCACGGTGGTCCCTCGCAGATCCTGATGCACCACGTCACCGACGAGGCTCTGTTCCATCCCTTCGGGCTTCCCATCGCGTTTCCAGGAAAGCATCTCTTCTTCCTGTTGCTCGTGATGGGAGTGGTCATTGTGACCGCGCGGGTCGCTATTTCAAGCTACAAACACGGCGCGCCGACTGGAATCGGATCCGCGGTGGAGACTTTGGTGGTCTATGTGCGGGACGAAATCGCGGAAAAGAACATCGGCCATGGCGATGGAGCCAAATACACGCCGCTCCTTCTGAGTTTCTTCTTCTTCATCCTGTTCGCAGCACTCATTGGCCTCCTCCCCTTCAGCGGCACTTCGACCGGAAACCTCTCGGTGACCCTGGCTCTCGCCTTCATTTCATTCGTGGCTCAGCAGCACGCCGGCATTTCCAAGCACGGCCTGGTCGGGCATTTCAAGAACCTCATTCCTCACGGCTTGCCGGTGTTTCTCCTCCCCGTCATGATTCCCATCGAGTTTCTCGGCATGTTCACCAAGCCCTTTGCTCTCATGATCCGGCTCTTCGCCAACATGCTGGCCGGCCACATGATGATCACCGCCCTTCTGATGCTGGTGGCGCTCTGCTATCCGATTTCGGTGGCTCTCGGAATCTTCATGATTCCCGTCTCGCTCGGCATCGCCCTCTTCATCATGTGCCTCGAGGTGCTGGTGGCGTTTATTCAGGCCTACGTGTTCACTCTCTTTTCCGCAATGTTCATCGGGATGTACGCTCATCCCTCGCATTAGAATCACGTTCACTTACCGTCTCACCTTCCAGAATCAGGAGCAAGAAGCACATGGATAACCCCGTTGGACTCGCCTATCTCGGAGCCGGACTCGGCAGCGGCCTCGCCATCATCGGCGGCGGTCTTGGAATCGGAAAGCTTGCGGCCTCCGCGATGGAAGGCATCGCGCGTCAGCCCAGTGCTGCCGGTGAAGTTCGTGGCGCCATGATCGTGGCCGCCGGTCTGATCGAAGGCGCGACGCTGTTCGCGCTCGTCATCATGATCCTGCTCGTCATCAAGTAAAGACCTTGCTCCCGAACTTGACGGCGCCCCTCCTCCTCGCGGGAGGGCTGACGGACATCAATTGGACGCTCTCGCTCTTTACGATCGTCCTCTTCACGCTTTTCGTTCTCGTGTTGTCGAAGTTCGCTTGGGGTCCGCTCCTTGCCGCTATCGACGCACGCGAAAAGTCGATTCGGGACGCCATCGAGGGGTCGCACAAGGCGAACGCGGACGCTCAGGCCCTTCTCGCCCAGCACAAGGATCTGGTCCGCCAGATCGGCGCCGAGCGTGAAGGGATCATCAAGAAGGCCGCGATGGAGGCGGAAGTCTTCAAAGCCGATTTGATGGCGAAGGCCCGCGCCGAAGGCGACGACATCGTTCGACGCGCGAAAGAACAGATCACCCGGGAGACCGCGGTGGCGCTGGCCAAGCTTCGCGAAGAAGTGGCGGATCTCGCGGTGCTCGGCGCCTCGAAGATCATCGCTTCCTCGATGACTCCCGAGGCTCAGAAGAAGCTGGTCTCGGAATTCGTCGACACCATGCCCAAGATGAAGAACTAAGGCTATGGCGAAGAGCGAAGTCGCGCAGATGTTCGAGTCGCTGCCCAAGATGTTCGTTAAGGGCAGCGTGAAGTCGGCACGGACTTTCTACTTCTCGCTCGACGACGTCGAGAAGTGGACGGTCACGCTGAGCCCTGAAGCCTGCTCGGTGAAGCCGGGTAAAACCGACGAAGCCGACTGTTTCTTCAAGTCCACCTCCAAGGTTTTCCTCGATGTGTGGAGCGGAAAGAAGACACCTTCGGCTACCGACTTCATTACCGGGACGATCAAGAGCAACAATCCGCTGATGCTCAAGGAGTTCGTGGGAGCCTTCCAGAAGAAGACGTAGGCGATTCGCTCGATGCTCGATGCCGTACCCCAGGCGACCTTCAACGGTCGCCTTTTTTAATGGAGTCCGAGAAGCTCCAGAAGCTCCGCGCCGATGAGGGAGAGCGCCACTCCCGCGAAAACGGAAGCTCCCATGCGCATCCCGCGGATCGCGTTCACTTCGGGAATCAGGTCTGATGCCGCGACATAGAATGTCACACCGGCCGATAACGGAAGGGCAACCCCCGCCCACGCAGGATCAATCAGCGAGAGGGAGCCCAGAAGAGTCGCCGCGGCAAGAATGAGGGATGCCCGCCATGCGCCCTTCCGTCCTTGCCCAGAGGCGAGCGCAATCGAGGCGACGGTGAATCCTTCCGGGACTTTGTGCAGCAGGATCGCGAAGAAGACGAGCAAGCCCAGGGAACGCGAGACCGCAAGGCTCGACGCGATGGATAGCCCATCGAAGAACGCGTGGACGGACAGGCCCGCCAGGGCTGTCCAGGTGGCGCTTGGCCGCTCCATCGCGTGGGAGTGGGTCTCTTCGCCGAAATGGAAATGCGGCGCCACGGTGTGCTCGAAGAAGTGAACGAGCAGATAGCCGGCGAGCACGAGAAAGGGGCCGTGCGAGGTCGTGATCGCCACCGGCATCATGTGAAGCACGGTCGTGGCCAGCATGAATCCCGCGCCGAGCCCCACGAAGTAACGCAGGATCAAGTCGTTCCAGTGTCGTCTCGACACGAGAATGAGCCCGCCCGCGATATTTGCGAGCGCGGCGATCAGGCCCAAGAGCCAGGGCGAGATCTGGGTCATCGCATCACGAGACGGCGTCTCGGAACCGTTCGACGAGGTGCACCAACGTCTTCACACCAAAGCCGAGAGCGCCTGCCTCGTAGTAACGCCACTCTCGATCACGGAACATCGGACCCGCGATGTCCAGATGCGCCCACGCGACGCCTTCGGGCACGAACTCGCGCAAGAAGAGAGCCGCGGTGATGGCACCGGCAACCCCGCCGGCGGCGATGTTGTTGATGTCCGCGTAAGGCGTCTTGAGTGCGTCGCGGTACTCCTCGATGATCGGAAGTTCCCAGAAGGCTTCGCCGTGACTCTCGCCCGCGGCGATGACGCGGCGGACGAGTTCACGGTTGGTTCCAAGTACGCCCGCAACCGACGGGCCGAGGGCGCGCACGACGGCGCCGGTCAGCGTCGCGATGTCGACCACATGAGTAGCGCCTTCTTCACCCGCGCGCGCCAGACCGTCAGACAAGACGAGACGGCCTTCGGCGTCGGTGTTGTCCACCATGACGCTCTTGCCGTTCTTGGCCACAAAGATATCGCCCGGGCGATTCGCGTTGTTGCCGGGCATGTTCTCGGCGCAGCAGAGGATGCCGATGACACGGACACTAGGCTGCAGTTTCGCAATGGCGCGCATCGCGCCGAGCACCGCCGCCGCACCCGCCATGTCGCCCTTCATCTCCCACATCTTGTCGGCGGGCTTGATGGAGATGCCTCCGGAGTCGAAGGTCAAACCCTTGCCTACAAGTGCGATGGTTTCGGTCGAGCTCTGGCGCGGGATGTGGCGCAGGATCACCATGCGAGGCGGCGTGGCACTGCCCGCCCCCACGTGGAGCAGGCCGTTGTAGCCCTTGGCCCTAAGCGCCGTCTCGTCGAGAACTTCGCACTGCAGGCCGGTCTCGAGAGCGATCTGTTGCGCGCGCTCCGCCAGGATGACGGGCGTGACGACATTCGCCGGCTCATTGATGAGGTCGCGGGCGAGGTTGACGTTCTCGGAGACCCAGGCATAGCGACCTTTGCGCGCTTCGGCGTCTGCCTGATGGTCGGGATGCACCACGATCTCAAGCGAGAGTTTCTCCTTGAAGAAGCGCTCCTTTTCAAGACGGTGCTTGTCGAAGGTATAGGTCCCAAGGACGGCACCCTCCACCGCCTTGCCCACGAGGGGTGCAGCGTCTTGATGATTGAAGAACGCGGCCACGCGAGGCAAGCCGAGGTCGCGCGCGAGGCGAAGCGAGCGGGCCATGACCGTCTTCACGGTTTCCCACGTGTTGAGTCCGCGAACGTGGGCGGCCGAGTACACGACCACGGTCCGATTCCCCGCCTTCTGAATCAGTTCTCGCGACAGCGTTCGCGCACGGAAGCGCGACGTTGCGTCATCAACGATGGCGGCGATTTCCGCGTCGTCGATGGTGTGTGTCTTCTCTTTCTCGTCGACGAGAAAGACCAGAAGGTCGGCCGATACTTTCGATGCGGGTCCTGAGAAAAGTCCTAGATTCATGCGTTCCTCGAGAGTTGGATCAACGACCGCGCGCCTACTTCGCCCCCGGATCGTAGTTTAGGAAATGGGAGTCGTCCGCCGTTGGACCTCCCGCACCGGGCGGATGCCCTCTGCGTCTCTTTGGGCCACGACGTCCAAGCTGAAAAAGCGCCACCGCCATCGCGATCGATCCCACGCCGAAAA
>JBDSLN010000116.1:0-13292 GCA_039916365.1 Vicinamibacteria bacterium | reverse complement strand
CGCCTTGCTCTCTGCTCGCATTCACGCGGCTGCGCAGAATGTTCCCGCGTTGCGCGAAGCCGTGGGTCGCGCCATGAAGATTTCCGATCGGAGCTCCGACCGTCTCTTTCAGGCAAGAAGTGCGCTTGACGCGGCTGGTCTCTGTCTCGAGGCCGATCCGGATCTCTCTCTCTCGATTCTGGAACGCGGTCTGATCCGTGCGCGCGAAGCCGACGCCCTCGCCATCGAGGCAGCGATTTCTGGACATATCGCTTCGATTCAGATCCGCCGCGGCTATGTCGAGGAAGCAAAGCGTTATTCAGAGTCCGAGATGGACGCGATCGGTCGCGCCGGCATCACGAAGGGGACGTTGCGAAACAAGCTGCGCATGGCTAGTTGCCTGGATCTGCTGGGTGAGCTGAAGCAGGCGGCCGACCTCCTCGAATCCGAAACGCCGGCCGATGGCGATCCCTCAGGTGCGGCTGGATTCCTGTCTTATCGCTCCCACGTGAAGGTGTCACAGGGCCGTCTGCGCAGTGCCTTAGAGGACGCGGACGAGGCCGTGCGCCACGCGGCCAGGGGTTCGGGTCGCGACCGCGCGGACGCGCTGCTTCATCGCGCCAGTTGCGCTCTAGCCAGTGCCGACCCCACTGCCGCCGCGAGCGATCTCGACGCGTCCCGCGTGGCGTCCGAGTCGTCACGCGGCGCGCATCGGCCGTTTGAAGACGCGTTGATCGGCGTGGCCCAGACGGAGCTGCTGATCCTCAACGGCGATGCGGCGGTCGGGGTGGTCACCTCGGAGCTGGCGATCGCGGGTTTCGAGCGGGGATCGCACGAAATTCGCGCGAGTGCCGCGCGTCTCCTCACCGCCCGGTGTCTGGCCCCTGCCGATCCGGAAGGCGCCGACAAGATCGCGAGCCGCGTGGAAGCGTTCGCCCGCGACCGAGCTCTCCTGTCCATGCGGATCGACGCCTTGACTCTTCGCGGCCTGCTCCTGCGCGACCTGAGCAAGCTGGATGAAGCGAGCCACCTTGCCGCTCGCATCGGCTCGCCCTGGGTCCTCGCGAGCATCGCCAGCGTCCGTTACCGGATCTTCAGGGCCAACAACGACGCACCGTCGGCGGCTGTAGAGCACAAGGCCTTCCTGCTCCACATGTCGATCCTATCCTCCGAGCTCGATCAGGCCGCGCGCGTGCGCGTGGTGGCCGCGGCGGAAAAAGGCCAGCACCCGTTTCTGATCTGACGCCTTCCAGTTCGACATGAGCCACGAGATTCGCACGCCCATGAACGCCGCCATTGGGATGACCTCGCTCCTTCTTGATACGGAACTCACACCGGAACAGCAACTTCTCACTGAGGAGTTCGAGATCTCCATTCCCGGGCTCATGGGGCAGGGTCAGAACTAGATCATGACGTTTTTAATGACGCCCCGCGATTTCCTCACGCTGATCAAGGTCAGGATCACGCTGATGATCACGCTCACCGCCATGGCCGGGTATGGGCTCGCGCCCGAACACGTCTGGGACAGTCGGTTCGTCCTTATGGCGATCGGCACCTTCTTCATCACGAGCGGCGCTTCGGCGGTCAACATGTACATGGAGCGCGGAACCGACGCGCTCATGAACCGCACCAACAAGCGGCCCCTGCCTTTGAACATGCTCACGCCCATGGCAGCACTCACTCTTGGCATGGGCATCAGCATCTTTGGCCTGTTGGTTCTTCTTGTGGTCGGTCTCGTCCCCGCAGGCCTGGCACTCCTGAGCTGGGTGCTCTATGTCGCGGTGTACACGCCGATGAAGGCGAAGACTTCGCTCAACACCGTGGTGGGCGCGATTCCCGGGGCGCTGCCGACGTTGATCGGATGGACCGCGGCAGGGGCGCCCCTGACCATGTTCGCGCTCGTGCCTTTCTTCCTGATGTTCGCCTGGCAGATCCCGCACTTTCTGGCCCTCGCCTGGATGTACCGTGACGACTACGAGCAGGGCGGCTTGCAGATGTTGACCGTTCAGGACAAAGACGGAGGCATCGTGGGTCGGCAGGCGCTCCTTTGGGCGATCTGCCTTGTTCCCATCACCGCGGCGCCGCTGCTCGCCGAAGGAGCCACCGCACCCGGACCTTTGATGAGCGTCCTGCTCTCGCTGGTCTTCGTCGGCTTCGCGGCCCGTTTCGCGATGCGGCGCGATCGCAAAACGGCGGCTTCTCTCTTCGGTGTCTCGCTGCTCTATCTCCCCTGCGTTTTCGGATTGCTGCTGCTGTAGCCGCGCGCCCGACCGGTGTCGGGCACCTCGTAGACGTGAAGGGCGACCGGCTCGTCGCCGTAGCCAACGCCGGGGCCGCCGCCAAAACGCTGATAGAGATCGCGCCCGCGGAAGTCGTCGACGAAGAAACCGTCTGACGCCACGATCTCGCGATCCTCGAACCGGACGCGGACCTTCGTTCCCGCCGCCAGTCCCTCGACGTTTACCCTTGTGGTGGCACGATCCGATAGTGCGGGTGCCAGGCTGTCGCCCCAAAGCACCCATTCGCGACTTTCGCCCTCCGCGTCTCTGATCGACGTACGACCCCAGGCGATGCGTCCGCCATCGTGAAGGAACGCCACGCCGTCGATCAGCTTGCCCTGGGCGTCTACCGCGGACAGGGGAAGTTCCAGGCTCATCCAGACGCCAACGGGAGGAAGGTCGCCCATAGCCGCCGACTTCCCGGGCGCGTACTGGCGTGCCCGGTCAACCAGATCCTTGCCCCAGCCGAGGAATCCGCTCGCGTGCCGATAGACACTGCGGAGGAACCACTCGAGTCTTGGACCCGTACTCAGCGACTCCAGGTTCTGCGCGCCCCAGGTTGCGGCGTGGGTGAAACGGCCGTCCGCCTTGAGCAGGATGCTGAGACTGCTTGGTGGATCCTTTGGATCGAGCCACACCCACTGAATGAGTCGACTGGCTGGAGCAGGCGTATGCGCGTCGGGCAGATACTGAATGCCGTGAAGCTTGGGCGCTTGTGCGATGGATGGTGCTTCTCCGACTCCGTACGAGTTCGCCTCGTCACGCAGAGCGGATTCCTTCTCCGTGACGCGCGCGCGTCCGTGCGGGCCTTTCTCTTTCTCTTCCTGGTCTAGCCAGCTCCATTTTCCGAGGGTGAGTCCGTGAGTCGTCGCGGCGATGATGTATGTCTTGCCGTCGTACCGTCGTGACCAGTGTTCCGTCTGCGGAGAGACGCGGATCCGGGGACCTTGGTCAGTCGACCATAAAACCGGCTTCAGGCCGTCAAGTTCTCCGCCCAGGCCTCGAAACAACGAAACATCGCCCGGGCCGTGAGCGATCTGGAATCCGCGCGCGCCCCGCATCAACTCGACGTAGACGTGAAAGCGCCAGCGCTCGTACGGCACGTCCTCGTACATCTGGGGACGCAGCCAGGCCGTTTTCGCTTTGCCTCTGATCAAGGGCATGAGGTCGGTGTGCAGATTTGCCGGATACAGCGGTTCCGTCTCGGGATCGTAGATGTCGAAAAAGGGGACACGCTCGAACTCGAAGCGGTTCCAGTAGCCGCCATGTCCGATCATCACCGGCTTGCCGGTCGCGCGGCGGATGGAAGCGACGATCTGTTCAAGATGTGAGAGCCGATCCGGCGTGACTGTCTGAAACAGGCCGAAGGCCTCCTCGATGCCCGGCGCGATCGACACCACGCTCGGCGCGTTCCTGGCGAACGCGAGATTCGCCGCAAGGGTCGCCGGGCCTCCTGCCGCGGTCTCGAAATCGGATTGAGCGAACGCGGGAGATTTTGAAATGAATGCGGAGGCGGCAAGTTGATTGTCCGTGGTCCACAGACGCGCCAGTGCGCCTGGGTCCATCAACGCGCCCGCGACGTATCGCAGTGAGTTGAGGTCACTGGTCGCGCGCTTGTAAGTGGTGGAGACGTAGCCGTCGTACATGCCCCACGGGGGCAGATTGTGGAGGTCGCGAAATCGTTTCGGCGCGCTGGCCGCCGAGCCTGCATAAACCGGGACATGGCCGTAGACCCCGCCCCAGGGAAGGAACGGCGCGTCGTTCACGTAGAGCAGGTTGTTCTGGTCGATACGCACCGAACTCACGCCCGCCTGATCCGGGCGGCGGGCCTGCCGGCAGAGAGGCTGTGAGTCCTGCATCGCGACCGTGCGCCCGGCCTTGTCCACGACGGACGCGCGCACGAACCACTGACGTTCCGGAGCGCCGTAGGGCTGAATCGGAAGGGCACCAACATCCATCTCCGCGAGCAGGAGGTTTGTGAAATCTTCTCGAAGCTCGATCGGAATCCGCCCGCGTTGCGTTTCGATGTCCGGCGGCGTGGCCGGAACGCTCACTGACTGGAGGACTTCGTTCGTTCGACGTCGGATCATATCGAGCCGCACCGAGGCGACGGACGCCATTGTCGCGGAGGACAATCCGAGATTTATTCGCACGAACTGCTTTTGCTGCTCCGGGCTGAGGTAGAGCGCGCCGAGTTCCAGGTCGATCGGCTGAGCCCAGGTGCTGAACCAAAGTTCGCTCCCCGCGATGACCTTGCCGGTCCGGTCAACGAGTTGGACCTCGCCCCGGTGTTCGGCATACGCGGCGAGCGGCATCTTCGGAAGTTCATAGGCAACGACGACCTCGGCGCGCTCACCGGGGGCGAAAGCGCGCAGTGTCGAACGCGTTTCTGATCTGCGGCCATCCGCCGTGAGGAAGCGCCAGACCAGGGACAGAATCTGCTGCGCGTCGCCTGCATTGATCACGGCCGCACTCAGGCGATTGGCGCCTGCCATCCGCTCGCCCAGATCCAGAGCGACCAGATAAGGCGCCGCCGGGACCGAGGTCACTGGGAGTGCCTGGCGAATGCCTCGCGCGGTCAGCTCTGCATTGGATGATTCCGGCTCGAGAACGCGCACGTCGTCCCACCACAACGTGCCCGTCGCATGCGCCTGTGGTGTCTCTCCCGTATCACCAAGCGTGTACCCGTTCACGCCACGCGCGGCGAGGACGAGACGCAGAGAGCGAATCGGCGCACGCGGCCGGAAGACTTGGCGAAGTTCGCGCCACTCATCGGTTCCAATTGAAACCGGCGCTTTGTGGATGAAGTTGAACCCGTCGAGCCGTGTTCCATCATCGGCCAGGCCGTCGACCTGCAGCATGTTCAGCTGATCGGTCTTGACCCAGACGCGGACTTCGATGAGCCGAGGTTCGACTTGATTGAGAATGATCGGCGCCGAGATGACCTGCACCTCGTCGCCGGACGGCACGATCATTTTCAGGCTCTGACCGCCCTCATGATGAAGCAATGCATCTCGCGCGACGAGGCCGCGATTCTCAAACGGCCCGTTGTTCCAGGTGTTGAAGAGGTAGTAAAGCGCCGGGGGGAAGTAGCGATACTTCGAGGGCCGGCTCCAGGTGGTCGGCCAGCCATCCGCCGCTGCTGTCTCGAAACCACCGTTTGAGATCAGGTTGGGTGAAGCGGCAGGCGTGTCAACGAGTTCCGCGCGCTCGACCTCCACCCGGCCGCTCGGCCCGGCGTAGCGAATGGCTACGTTGACCGCGCCGGGCAAGGGAACGCCGGACGCGTCGGCGGATGATCCCATCGCCTTCAGCCACTCAGCCGCGGGAAGCCTCACTTCGATCCAACGCGATGCGTACGTGCCGGAGGGGAGAACCATGGACGCCGACGCGAGAAGCGGCATCTGCGTTCCCATCGGATCGTCCGACGCGGTTTTTCCCGGAGCCGACAAGCCCAGCTCCAACCACGCTCCGCCCGCCACGACGCCCTCTCCACGCACGCGCACCCGAAAGGTCAGGTCGCGAACAACCGTCAACGGCCGCGTGCTCCGCTGAATCACCGCGATAGGAAAGCCACCGGCATCGGGAAAGCCATCGCGCTTCTGATCGTCATGGACCGTGATCCAGTTGACGCGCTGCCGGGCTTCCGCTTTCGGTCCCTCGAGGATCATCCGTCGCGCGCCTCGCGGCGCATCCGCGTTCAGCCACTGCCAGCTACCCGACATGAACCATCCATCCGGGTTGTAGTCACGGCGGTTCTGAAAACCAATGCCGTAGCACCAGTGATGGTTCTGGTTCTCCGGAAGGAGGGTCAGCCAGTCATCCTGGAAGGACCCGTTGCGGAGCAGATTGGCGGATGCGAGCGGCGTAGCGAGAACGTTGAGCAGGATCAGGAGCCACAAAGTTCGCGCGCGCACAGTTACCGGGCTTTGGCGGTCGGCGGCGCCGACAACGCGGCATCTTGTCGCCATCGCAGAATGATAGCGACACCGTTACGCAGGCCACGGAAACTCGCTGGACGGCAATAGACTCGCGCAGGTCCATGAGTTCTGACGATCCTCGAAACGGTGGTGCGTTGGCGCGGGTTTTTGCGCTGCTGACCGTGGCGTTCGCGGTGTGGGGTGCCTACGCCCTTGGGACGGTGGTTATGCCACCGCTCGCCACCAATCGCGGCAGCATCGATGCGGCGATCAGCGTCAACCTCGTCATCTCCGGCGTGGTTTTTCTGGGTGCGCACTTGGCCCTCGTGTTGGTCCTTCTTCGCCGGCCGCGCGAAGCCGACATCCCGCGCGAAAACCTCCGCGTCGAACTGGCCTGGACCGCGATCACCGCCGTCATTCTGGTCGCGCTGCTCGTGAAGTCGGAGATCGACACTCGCGCTCTCGGCGCAAAGGTTGTGAACGCGAACCAGCCGCCTCTTGTGGTTGAAGTGGTGGCGCAGCAGTTCGCCTGGAACTTCCGCCTGCCCGGCGAAGATGGGATCTTCGGCCGCACCGATCCGAAGCTCATGGACGCGGCCGAGCTGAACTCCATTGGCATCGACAAGAAAGATCCTGCCGCGGAAGACGACATTGTTCTTCCCCAGGGCCTGCTGATCCTTCCCGTGGGCCGCGAGGTGCAGATCCATCTTCGTTCCCTCGACGTGATCCACAGCTTCTTCGTGGCGGCGTTCCGGGTGAAGCGGGACGCCATGCCGGGTCTCGCCGGTGAATTCAGTTTCACGCCGACAACGACTGGCTCCTTTGAACTCGCCTGCGCGGAACACTGCGGCCTCGGCCACTACCGGATGCGCGGTCTGATCGAAGTCGTTCCCGAGGGGGAATGGGCGACCAAGGTCAAGGAGGCGACGCAGTGAGCGAGAAAGCCTCGCAGAGTTTTATCTCGCGCTACGTGTTCTCGCTTGATCACCGTGTGATCGGCGTGCAGTACCTCCTGACCGCGATGGCCATGGCGATCGTGGGTGGATTGCTGGCGCTGATCGTTCGGATCCAGATCGCCTGGCCGGATCACGACTTCGGGATCGTCTCCAAGATCCTGCCGCTCGGCTTTGACGAAGGCGTCATGAAGCCGGAGTTCTATGCCGCGCTCTTCACCATGCACGGCACCATCATGATTTTCTTTGTGCTGTCGGCGGCTTTGATCGGCGGCTTTGGAAACTATCTGATTCCCCTTCAGGTGGGTGCCCACGACATGGCCTTCCCTCGCCTGAATGCGTTGTCCTATTGGATCTACGCCGTGTCTTCGGTCGTGATCCTCGCCTCGTTCGTTGTCCCTACCGGTCCGGCCGCTGCGGGATGGACATCCTATCCGCCGCTGTCCGCGTTGAAGGGCGCGATCCCCGGCTCCAACTTGGGCCAGGATCTCTGGTTGGTTGCGATGTGCCTGTTCATCGTGAGCTTTACGCTTGGCGGCCTCAATTTCCTCGCGACCATTCTCGCCCTGCGCCGACCGGGGCTGAGACTCATGGATCTGCCGCTGTTCACGTGGTCTATGTTCTTCGTGGCGGTCCTCGGACTGCTCGCTTTTCCGTCTTTGACCGCAGCCTCGCTGATGCTTCTGCTCGATCGCCATGCGGGCACCAGCTTCTTTCTTCCTGCCGGTCTCGTCCTCTCCGGGGAAGCGATTCCAGGAGGCGGTGGCTCGCCGATTCTCTGGCAACACCTCTTCTGGTTTCTGGGACATCCCGAGGTTTACATCCTGATGCTGCCTTCGCTCGGCATCACCTCCGACATGTTCAGCGTCTTCACCGGCCGGCGTGTCTTCGGATATCGCTCGATGGTCTTCGCCATGGCCCTGATCTCGGGAATGAGTTTTCTGGTCTGGGGTCACCATATGTTCGTCTCCGGGATGAGTCCCTTCCTGGGGACGGCGTTCGCGGTGACCACCACGCTCATCGCCGTGCCTTCAGGCGTGAAGGTCTTCAACTGGCTTGCGTCCTTGTGGAACCGCCCGATTCGGCTGACCACGCCGATGCTGTGGGCGCTCGGCATCGTCTCGCTCTTCGTGACGGGCGGCCTGTCGGGAATCTGGCTGGGCCAGACCCAGATCGACATCCAGCTTCACGACACCGCGTTCGTGGTCGCGCACTTCCACATCATCATGGCGGGCGCCGCGCTGTTCGGTGTGTTCGCGGGTGTCCACTACTGGTTTCCGCTTTTCTTCAAGCGCACGATGAACGAACGGCTGGGGGTCGCGCACTTCCTGCTGACTTTCGTCTTCTACTACGCGACGTTTTTTCCCATGCATCTGGCCGGCCTGCGCGGGCAGGTGCGCCGGGTCTACGATCCCTACCAGTACGATTTTCTGAAGCCACTGGCGCCGCTCAATGCGTTTATTACCTGGGCGGCCATAGCGCTCGCCATCACCCAGCTGATCTTTTTCTTCAACTTCTTCTGGAGCCTGCGGCTCGGCGCTCCGGCCACCCGCGATCCATGGTCGTCGCCCTTCCTTGAATGGTCCGACGAGCCCGACATCGTTGAGGGTGACGTGGCGTGAGCGTGATCGTCCCGGTCACGTCGCGACCCCTGTCTGCGCAGAATGCGACGCGGGTCGGTCTCGTGGCCGCTCTTTCCGCCGCGTCCATGCTCTTCGCTTCCCTGGTGAGCGCGTATCTGGTGCGACGTTCCTTCGCCGACTGGCATCCTTCGCCTTCGGTGTGGCCCTTCGGCCTCTTGTTCTTCGCCATCGCGGCGTCCACGGGGATCGAAGTCGCGTCGAGGTCGATCGATGCACGTCGTCGCGCGGGACTGTGGCTGGTCGCGATCGGAAGCGCACTGTATCTTCTCGGCGCGATCGTGGCCCTCGCCGTTCTAAGTGGAGCCTTGGGCGGCCTGAACCCGCCGCATCGTGCCTTCGTCTTCCTGCTCATCGGTGTCCACATGGTTCATGCCCTCCTGGGAGTCATCTTTTCGATCTGGACCCTGCGGCCGGCCTCGCATCTGCCTTGGGATGAAGGCATCGAGCTTTCCCGTCTCGCGATCCATTTTCTGACCGTTCTCCTGGCGGCGATCGTCGGTCTGTTGTTCATCGTCCGATGACCGTCACGCTTCCTGCGCGCACGCCGTCGCCGTTCCTGGAATGGCCGGCGTACCGGCTGGCAGTGTGGGCGTTGCTCGTGAACGAGGCGTTTCTCTTCGGAACCGTGCTGGCTGCCGGTTTCTTTCTGAGGTTCGCTGGCACCGTCCCGTGGCCGCGTCCAGGGGATGCGCTCGCACTTGGCCCGGTTCTTTTGGCGACCGTGATTCTTATCGCCTCCTCGGCAACCCTCAACGAATCGCTCGATGCCCTGCGGAGAAACAACCCCTACGTTTCGCGTCGGTGGCTCGTGTGGACGCTGCTCGCGGGCACGATCTTTCTCGGCATTCAGTCGTTCGAGTGGTGGGAGCTGAAGCGCGCGGCGACCGCCCTCTCGGCAAACCCCGGAGTTCCGCTGACCTCAAACCCCTGGGGCGCTGCCTCGTTCATGCAGATCTTTTTTCTGGCGACCGGCCTCCATGGACTGCACGTCCTGGTGGGGTTGCTGCTCATGGCGTGGCTCCTTGGCGCGAACCGCGAAACGGACGTGCGGTACCTCGAAAGCGTGGCGCTTTACTGGCACTTCGTCGACCTCGTCTGGATTTTCATCGTGTCCTCGCTCTATTTCCTGTGAGTCGCCTTCTTGATTGATCCTCTTCGACCCTACTGGCCGACCAACCGCAGCATCGCCGGATTGATCGTTCGTACGGCCTGCCTCGGCGTGGCGGCGGGTGTCGTCTTCTTTGGATTCGCCCGCGCGATCGTTTTTCCCGTGGTTGTGGCGACCGCGCTGGGCCACGCCTCTCTGCTGGTCTTCGAGTGGATGGAGCTCAAGCGCACCCAGCGATCAGGCCTGATGATTTTCGGACTCATCACCTTTCTGTTTATGGGACTCGTGTTCGCGCTGGTGATCGAAAGCCGGTCCGTCCTGGTCCATTCGGTACGATGAGAAGCATCCACGCTCCTTCTTCGCGTCTTTCCGTGTCGTCGCTCTTTTGGATGACGCCGGCCGTCCTCTGCCTTCTCTTGCCTGAGACCGCTCTTGCCCAATGCGCGATGTGCCGTGACGCCGTCGCGGCGGCACCGTCCGAGACGCGCCAGGCCATGAACTACGCCATCGTGGGACTGGCGGCGGCGCCGTACGGAATAGGCGCCTTGGGCGCGTGGCTCGCATCGCCCGGCCTTCGTACCTATGTTCGCGCCTACGTTCGCGCCCGACTCCGCACTTTCAGACGACACGCTCCCGGGGCGAAACCTTGACCTCGCCGATCTGGCCGGCCGTCAACGCCGTCTTGAACTTCACCTCGGCCATCTGCCTATTGAGCGGATACGTCAGCATCAAGCGGGGCCGTCGCGAAACGCACAAGTGCTGGATGCTCGCCGCGTTCTCATGCTCAGTCGTTTTCCTGATCAGCTACCTCGCGTACCACTTTCAGGTGGGATCGGTGCGTTTCACCGGCGAAGGTCCGATCCGGATGCTTTACTTCGGCATCCTTCTCACTCACACGACACTCGCTGTCGCGACAGCGCCCCTCGCCGTCGCCACCCTGAGCCGCGGTCTTACCGGTCGGTTCGATCTCCATCGCAAGATCGCGCGCCTGACCTTCCCGATCTGGATTTATGTCTCGATCACCGGGGTCGTCGTCTACTTGATGCTGTACCAGATGTGAGACGCGTTCTCCTCTCGCTGGCGCTCGCCGGGCTTCTGGCCGATCCCGCGAAGGCAGATGGGGTTCAGGACGCGCGCGCGCGCGCGCAGTCACTGCTGGAACGCTCCGTCGCCTTGGCCCAGGCGGTGGCGAAGGACCTGAAGGCGGATCAGCCGAGGGCCGAGGTGTTCGCCACGCTTCTTAAGCGCCGTTCCAACGAAGGATTTTCCATAGGCGTCTTCGATGCGGACAGCCGCCGCATCGCGTGGGTGGGAACACCGGTCGATCCGATTCGTCTTCCGGAGGTGGATCCGAGCACTCCGGTCCATCTCGTGGCCGCCACAAGATCGCGGGCCGTTCTTGTCGTCACCGAGCGCGGGCCCGCGCCGTGGTTTGTCCTCGTCTCGACCCCGCTGCTCGAAACCAGGCGTGGAGAGAACGAGACCGTCCAGGTCATCGACGTCCTCGACCCCTCCAGACAGCTTGGACTCGACTACTCTGATCGGTCGGAGGGAGCGTCTACCGACCATTCGCGCGAAACGGTGGCAGCCTCTGGCGTCGTCTTCGCTCGCATCCCTCCGCACTCAGAGGACAAGCATCGATCGGGCACACCGCTGTCCCTCCCGAGGATTCCAGCTTTGATGCTCGTGATCTTCATTGGGATCGTCGTAGTGACGTATCGCTTCGCGCGTGCCGGCTTCACAAAACGCCGGACATTCGTCATCGTCCTCCTGAGCAGCGCTTCGGCGGTCTCGGTGGCGGGCCTTGCCGCCGAGTTCTCCGTACGCAGGGGCGAAGGTGATGCCGTGCGTACCGAAGTGGCGGCGGTGCTTCGCGCCCATCTCAGCCCCCTGGAGCAAACCCTCAAGTCCACCGAGGAGGCGATCGACAACGCGCATCTGTTTGAGTCCGCTCCCGCGGGCCGGTTCGGCACCGAGGAACTGGCGTTCGATCTCTGGTCCGACTCAGCCCTCGCCCAACCGTTCCTGCCTTCATTCGTCGAAGTGCTCGACCGATCCGGCGCGGTAGTGAGCCGCTATGCGCGCGACATTCCCAAGGGCGCCAAGCCCTTCCTGCCGACCAGCGGCCTGTGGATACGGGCTCCCGCTCTGATTGCGGTAGGCGATCTGGCGCAGGTGACAGGAATCGTTTCGGAGAAGCTCATCCTGTCCTCCGGCGAGCTCCTGGGAGCGGTCCGAATCGGCGCGGTGTCTGACCTCTCACTCGCACTTCGCTTGCTTTGGGCGGAGAAGGGAATCCGCCTTCTCGGTGTTCGCGACGGAAGGGGCGCCCTCATTCCGGACCGGGCAATGGATCCTGTCTTGCCGGTCGAGTCCTCGGGTGAGCCGCCGGTGGAGGTGACCGTCGATGGACGGACTTATGTGTTCGACGCACAACGGATCAATCCAGACGCAGGCGTACGCGCGGTCGGGGTGCGCGTGCTTGGCTTGGGCGGCGGCCTGATGATGGCGGCGATTCTGTTCGGCGCCTGGCTCGGAAATCCGTCGCGCGCGCGGAACGCGTCTCGCAGTCTGTTTCGGCGTCATTCCTTCCGGCTCTTCTTTGCCTTCTTCACGCTGTCAGCGCTGTCCCTCTTTTTCTTCCAGACCCTGGTGCGCGACTTCGTAGCGCGACGTCTGGTCTTCGAAACCGAGACCGAAGCCCGACGCATCGCCGCGATCGCGCGCAAGTCGCTGGGCGATCTGTCTGCCTTTCAGGAAGCGGAGGTGCTTGGGCCGCTCGCCATCTCCGACGCCGCCATCTCGTGGGTCGCGACCCTCGTGGCCAACGATCTCGAACTGTTCGATGACTCCGGCGAGCTGGTGGCGACGAACGTACGCGAGGACGTGGACGCGGGCCTACTCTCAAGACTCGCGCCAGCGGACGCCTACAGCAAGCTGGTTCTCGATGACGAAGACATGCTGTTCCACCGCCCGGCCGGCAATCTCGTGCCGTCGGCGGTGTCCGCACGACTGGATCTTCCCGCGGGGCGGACGGGCCTGGTGCGGGTGAACCTCCAGAACCGAGAAGCCCAGGTGGCCGCGGTTCTCACCGACCTCGACGCGCGCATGCGTCTGGCCGCTCTCTCGCTCCTTGCGGTGGCGACGATGCTTGCATGGTTCCTCGCGCGTCGCATTTCGGGTCCGGTGCTTGAGATGACCGAGGCGTCGCGGCGCATCGCGCAGGGCGACCTGTCAGTCCGGGTTCCGGTTCGCACGGGCGATGAAGTGGGCGAACTCGCGCATTCCTTCAACACGATGGCGCACGACCTTTCGCGTCAGCAAAAGGAGATCGAGCGGCGCGAGCGTCTCGCGGCCTGGGCCGACATGGCCGCGCAGATCGCGCACGAGGTGAAGAATCCGCTCACTCC